>JAYVXQ010000304.1:0-4484 GCA_043785025.1 Acetobacteraceae bacterium | reverse complement strand
GATTGGTCTCGGTCACGGGCTGACAGGGTTGTTCGCGGCGCGTATATGACAGCCCAACGATGACCGAACCAGAGCCACCTCTCGTTTCCCATCCCGACACACGGCGCCGCCGCCTGCTGTTTCGCGCCACCCATCGCGGCACGTATGAGAACGATTTGCTGCTGGGTGGTTTCGTCCGCGACAATCTGTTGGCGTTCACCGAGGCCGACATCGACGCGTTGGAGGCGCTGATGGAGCTGCCCGACGTCGACCTCGCCGACTGGCTGACGGGACGCCGCCCGATTGACCCTCTCGCGGGGCCGCCGATGCTGCTGCGCATCCGCGCGAGTCTCATGCGATGACGGCTCCGATCCGCGTTTGGGGCGCGCCAGAGGGCTGGGATGCCTTCCTGTTGGCGCAGCGCCGCCGCGAATATGCTGGTCCCCTGTTGCACGTCACCCGCGACGACGCCCGCATGGCCCGCCTCGCCGAGGCGCTGTCATTCGCGATGCCCGAGGCCGAGATCCTTCGCTTCCCGGCCTGGGATTGCCTGCCCTACGACCGTGTCTCGCCTAACGCGGCTTTGGTGTCGGAGCGGATCGCGACCCTGACTCGCCTGCTCGACCCGCCGAAGGGCCCGCGCATTGTTCTCACCACCGTCAACGCCCTGGTGCAGCGGGTGCCGCCGCGCAGTGCGTTCAAGGGCGCCCGCCTCGATCTGACGGTGAACGGCCAGGTCAAATCCGAGGAACTCGCGCGCTTCCTGGAAGCCAACGGCTATGGCCGCGCGGGCACCGTCATGGAGCCCGGTGAATACGCGGTGCGCGGCGGCATTTTCGACGTTTTCCCCGCGGGGGAGGCTGAGCCGGTCCGGCTCGATCTGTTCGGCGACAGCATCGAATCGATCAAGTCCTTCGATCCTTCGACGCAGCGCAGCGGCAAAACCCGCAAAGCCTTGTCGATCCGGCCCGTCTCCGAACTGGCGCTGGACAAAGAGTCCATTTCGCGCTTTCGCACGGCCTGGCGCGAGTTATTCAGCCCCGAGGCCGCGCGCGACCCCATCTACCTGTCGATCTCCGAGGGGCGCCGCCATCCGGGCATGGAACACTGGGTGCCGTTGTTCCATCCGACGATGGAAAACCTGCTGGATTATCTGCCCGACGCCTCCGTCAGCCTCGATCATCAATCGAACGAGGTGCTGGACGCCCGCCTGGAAATGATCGCCGACCATGCGCAGGCCCGCAAAGCGCCGCCGCGCGATGGGGAGGTGCCGTATCGCGCCCTCAGGCCTGAACTTTTATATCTGAACCGTGAGGAATGGGATGAGCTCCTGTCCCTTGGCCCCTGTATCGCGTTCCAGCCCTTTGCTCGTCCGGACGCCAGCGCGGGCGTCGATGGCGGCGGGCGGCCTGGTCCGATCTTCGCCCAATCCACCAGTGGGCCCGGTGTCAACGTTTTCGACCAATTGAAGGGGCAGGCGGAACGCTGGCGCGCCGAGGGTCAGCGCGTCGTGATCGCCGCCTGGACCCGCGGCTCCCGCGACCGCCTGACCCATTTGCTTCGGGAACACGGCTTCAAGGACGCCGAGCCCGCCGACACATGGGCTGAAATCCGCCGCAAGGAAGCGGGATCCGTCTCCCTGGTTGTCCTTGGCCTGGAACGTGGTTTTGTCGCTGACCGCGTCGCCATCGTCGGGGAGCAAGATCTTCTGGGTGAGCGGATCTCCCGCCCGCCGAGACGCCGGATGCGCGCGGACCAGTTCATCGCCGAGGCCACCGAAATCGCTGAGGGCGACCTGGTCGTGCATCAGGAATACGGCATCGGCCGCTATGAGGGCCTGACGACCGTTACGGTCAGCGGCGCTCCGCATGATTGCCTGCGTTTGCTGTATGACGGCGGCGAGAAATTGTTTCTGCCCGTCGAGAACATCGAAATCCTGTCCCGTTTCGGTTCCGATCAGACCGCGGCGCTCGATAAACTCGGCGGTGTCGCCTGGCAGAACCGCAAAGCGCGCATGAAGCAGCGCATTCGCGACATGGCCGGCGAATTGATTAAAATCGCCGCCACGCGTCAGATCCGCGACGCTGAAATTCTTACTCCGCCGGAAGGATCATTCGAGGAATTCTGCGCCCGCTTCCCCTTCGCCGAGACCGAAGATCAGGCCCGCGCCATTTCCGACGTGCTGGAGGACCTCGCCGCCGGCAAACCGATGGACCGGCTGATTTGCGGCGATGTTGGCTTTGGAAAAACCGAGGTGGCCCTGCGCGCCGCGTTTGTCGCCGCCATGTCCGGCGCTCAGGTCGCCGTCGTCGTTCCGACCACGCTGCTGTCGCGCCAGCATTTCCGCGTCTTTTCCGCCCGTTTCGCGGGACTTCCGATCAAGGTCGCGCAGTTGTCGCGCATGGTCACGGCGAAAGACGCCGCCGAGGTCCGCCGCGGCCTGACCAGCGGCGAGATCAACATTGTCATCGGCACCCATGCCTTGCTTGCGAAATCCATCGCGTTCTCCGCATTGGGCCTCCTGGTTGTCGATGAGGAGCAGCATTTCGGCGTTGGCCACAAGGAACGTTTGAAACAACTGAAAGCCGACGTCCACGTTCTGACGCTGACCGCCACGCCGATCCCGCGCACTTTGCAATTGGCGCTGACCGGGGTGCGGGAAATGAGCCTGATCGCCACACCGCCGGTCGATCGCCTGGCCGTCCGCACCTTCATCATGCCGTTCGATTCTCTGGTGATTCGCGAGGCCCTGCAACGCGAACGTTTCCGTGGTGGTCAGGTCTTTTGCGTGGTGCCCAGGATTGAGGATATGCCGCGGATGGCGGAGCGTTTGCGCGAAATCGTTCCTGATGCCCGTATGATCATGGCGCATGGCCGGCTCGCGCCCACGGAACTCGAACGCGTGATGACCGAGTTCGGCGATGGTAAATACGATATTTTATTATCGACCAATATCGTCGAGAGCGGCCTGGATATGCCCGCCGTCAACACGCTGGTGATTTACCGCGCCGACATGTTTGGTCTTGGGCAGTTGTATCAACTGCGTGGGCGGGTCGGGCGTGGCAAGCAGCGTGGCTATGCTTATCTCACCTGGCCGCCCAGTCATCGGCTGTCTGTCGCGGCTGAAAAGCGTTTGACCGTGATGCAGACGCTCGACACTCTGGGTGCTGGTTTCACACTCGCCAGTCATGATCTGGATATTCGCGGCGCCGGTAATCTTCTGGGTGACGAGCAATCCGGCCATATCCGGGAGGTCGGGATCGAGCTGTATCAACAAATGCTGGAAGACGCGGTCGCCGATCTGCGGGTAGGGGAGGGGAGGCAACGCGGCCAGGAACGCGACTGGACGCCCAATATTTCCCTTGGGCTGCCGGTGTTGATCCCCGACGCCTATGTGCCTGATCTGCCGGTGCGGCTTGGCTTGTATCGCCGCATCGGCGCGTTAGGCTCCGACGCGGAAAGCGAGGCCATGGCGGCGGAAATGGTTGATCGTTTCGGCGCTTTGCCGAAAGAGGTCGATAATCTGTTGGGCGTCGTCGCCCTGAAGCGCGCGTGCCGCGACGCGGGGGTTGAAAAACTTGATGCGGGACCGAAAGGAATGGTTATTACGTTTCGCGGTAATAGTTTTCGCAATCCCGCTGGGCTTGTGCGCTGGTTGTCGGGGAAGGGCGGGCAGATCCGGCTGCGGCCCGATCATAAACTGGCGATTGTGCGCGACATGGACGCGATGACCCGGCTGAAATTCGCGCGGGACACGCTGTCCGCGTTGGCGCGCATGTCGGGGGAGGCGAAGGCGGCGTGATGGGGAAGGAAGATCAGGGGCAGCGCCCCTGTCCTGTTTCCTTCACTCGGAGTCCCGCGGACATGACCGACTCTCTCGGCTGGCGCGCGAAATTCGCGGTTCTCGTGCCTTCCACCAACACCGCCGTGCAGCCTGAGTTCGACGCGATGCGGCCGCCCGGCGTCACGAACCACATCAGCCGCATCCGCATTCCCAACATTCCGCTCACCTCCGACGCGGATTTCTCCGCTCTGATCGGTTTGATCGAAGCCGCGCAGTCCGAGGCCGTCGACAGCGCCCTGTCCTGCGAGCCCGATCGTGTCGTTCTCGGCATCTCCGCCGAAACCTTCTGGGGTGGCCTTGCCACGAGCCTGTCGTTACGAAAACAGTTGGAGGATCAAACCGGCCTGCCGGTCACCATGGGCTCCGACGCCGCGCAGGCCGCGCTGAAGGTTTTCGGCGCGAAACGTATCGGTGTCGTGACGCCCTACCACCCCGTCGGCGATAAAAACGTTGTGCGCTTCTTTGAAGAATGTGGTTTTTTGGTCGTCAACATCATTGGCCTCGCCTGCGAAAGTCCTGTCTCCATCGCCCATGTTCCGGAATCGCGCCTGGCTGAGGCGATTCGTCACGTCGATGGTCCCGATGTCGATGCCGTGATCCAGGTCGGCACCAATCTGGCGATGGCGCGCCTGGCCGGTTTCGCCGAGATTTGGTTGGGCAA
>JAYVXQ010000303.1:0-4501 GCA_043785025.1 Acetobacteraceae bacterium | reverse complement strand
CGCGCTCGCCGCCAAACCGTCCGCACCCGCCAATCTTAACCAGACAGAAGTGTCATCGAAGGTCGCCGTTTGATCGCACAACTTTGGTTCGCACCCGTCGGCGGCTGAGGACGAAAAATTGGTCGAAAAAACCAAGCTGCGGAAGCGACTTAATCGCATTCGCGGCCAGGTCGAAGCGATGCGCCGGGCGTTGGACGCGGATGCAAGCTGCGCAAAGCTCTTGCAGCAGGCGACTGCCTGCCGTGGTGCGCTGGATGGCTTTATCGCCGAGGTAATCGAGGATCACATCCGTGATCGGGTTGTACGCGCTTCAGACCATGCCGCCGCCACGGTGGCCGCCGAGGAACTGATTGAAATCGTGCATTCCTACCTGACTTGAAAGCTTGGCGCGGATCACTGGAGTCCTGCACGATGGTGAAGGATCTAGATCAGCTTCGGCGACCGGCTCGTGCATTTTGGCATCGACAATTCCCCCATCAAGAAGCCCTGCTCCTGGCCACTTGGCGTACGATTTTGAACAAATCGTCTGGTGTTCCCTCATAGAGGCTGGTTCCCAACTCATCCGTGATGAACACGTCGGCTGGGGGAGCATCTTGGCGTCCCTGACATGGCTCGAAAATCCCTCGTGAGCCGTAGTGTATGCGGCTGTCCGATAGCTATTCATACTCCCCGGTTCGGGCGCCGTGGCGCGGTTACCGGCGTCCCCTGATATGTCAGCGGATGCGCTGAGAAGCGCTGAACGGCATCTCATTTCGCAGGAGCATTCCGCAATTCATAAAAGGCGCGGCAAAACGCACCAGGAACTCCGCAGCCGGAAATTTACTTTTCCGGCTGCGGCGCTCCGCAAGTCGGCGGGTGGCCGGAAATCGATTGTCGTTGAAACCTGCCCGATTCAAATTCAGGTGATGATAGCGCGGCGAGAAGTCTTGCCCACGATATAGGCGACCCCTTCCGGTCCCACCTTCGTGGTATGCTGACAGCCCGCCGCGATTTCGCAATGCTGGCCCGCCCGGAATGTCTCGGCCGTGTTATCGCGGGTCACCGTGGTCTCGCCGCTCAGCACCATGATCCTCACGTCGAAGTCGTGCGCGTGCGGTTCCTCGGCGAAGTCGCTCTTCTGACCGCCATGCACGACCTCAAAACCCTCGCGGCGCAGGTCGCTCTCGAACGCCTCGCGAGTAAGCGGGCCTTCGCGGCGACGACCTGACAGCAACGCGACACCCTCCGGACCCACATGCTCGGCGTGCATGCAGCCGGCGGGAACCTCGAAACACTGTCCCGCGAAAAAGGTGGTCGGGGTGTTGTCGCGGGTAATCGTGATTTCGCCGCCGAGCACGAACGCCTTGGCGTCGAAGTCATGGCAGTGGTTGGGCGCGAGCAGGTTCGGCTTCACGCTGCTGTTCACTATGCGATATCCTTCGCGCCGAAGGTCTGATTCGAATTCGGTCTTGTCCATCGCCTCTACTCCCTGTTTGATGGTCTGCATGTGCGCTATGGAGGACGATCTGTCAACTTTAGAGGACGAAATCAGTCTGCGCACGGGTCGCGCCGTTAAGCGGCGGCGTGACGCCGCCGGTTTCAGCATGCGGGTATTGGCTGCGCGCAGCGGTATCTCATCCTCGATGATTTCCGACATCGAGCGTGGAACAAAGTCGCCAACCGTCACCACCGTGGTACGGCTCGCACAGGCGCTCGGGGTCAGCGCCGCCGCCCTGATCGATGGAGGCACAAACCCGGCGCCACGCATCCGCGTTCTTCGTCGCGGCGAGGGAGCTGACGGTGAGCACCCGGCCCATTGGGAAAGACTGTTACCGGTAGCTCCCGGTAGCCGCATCGACTTCGTGCGCTACCAGGTTCCACCGTCCATCCTCCTGGGCCCGTCTACCGCCCATGCTCCCGGCACGATCGAGCATATGCACGTGGCCGCTGGAACCGTCCGCGTTACCGTGGGCGACGAAACGGCCGACCTTGCCGCTGGTGACGGCTGTAGTTGCCGCACCGATGCCCCGCATGGGGTCGAGAACTCCGACCCGTCGGTCGAGGCGATAATTTATTTGGTCGTCGAGCGTGGTTGATCCCGCCCGGTGGCGATCTGACCGCGAAAGAACGAGCGCTTGAACGAACCATTCATCATTCGACCAACGCCGGTCAGTGAGGACGTGAGTCTCCAACGCCCCATCTCCCGTTTAATCTTGTTATACCTCGGTTTCGGAGAAATCCGGGTATACATATCGAAGAGATAGGAAAGATCGATTTTACTAGTGAATTGCACTCTGATATAACACCTGTCTCACGCAAGACAGAGGCGAACATGGATAACGAAAACAAGTGCCCGGTAGCGCACGGCAAGCCACTCGTTCGCTCGCGCAGGGGCAACCGGGACTGGTGGCCCGAGCATCTGGACATCAGCACACTCAGCCAGCATTCGCCGCGGGCCAATCCGATGGACGACGCGTTCAACTACGTCGAGGCGTTTAAGAGCCTCGATCTGAACGCCGTCATTCAGGACCTGCATGCCCTGATGACCGACTCCAAGGATTGGTGGCCCGCCGACTTCGGTCACTACGGCGGCCTGTTCATCCGTCTGGCGTGGCACAGCGCGGGCACCTACCGCACGACCGACGGTCGCGGCGGCGCCGGTGGCGGCCAGCAGCGTTTCGCGCCGCTCAACAGCTGGCCTGACAACACGAACCTCGACAAGGCGCGCCGGCTACTGTGGCCGATCAAGCAGAAATACGGCGACAAGATCTCCTGGGCCGATCTCTTCGTCCTCGTCGGCAACGTCGCTTTGGAATCCATGGGCTTCAAGACCTTCGGTTTCGCCGGCGGCCGCGTGGACACCTGGGAGCCCGAGGAGCTGTATTGGGGTCCGGAAGGGACATGGTTGGGCGATGAACGCTACAGCGGCGAGCGCCAGCTGGAGAGCACGCTCGGTGCGGTGCAGATGGGCCTGATTTACGTCAATCCGGAAGGACCCAACGGCAAGCCCGATCCGATCGGCTCGGCGCGCGATATCCGCGAAACCTTCGCGCGGATGGCGATGAACGACGAGGAGACGGTCGCCCTCATCGCCGGCGGGCACACCTTCGGCAAGACCCATGGCGCGGGCGATCCGTCCCTCCTCGGCCCGGAACCGGAAGGCGGCGCCATCGAGGACCAGGGCCTTGGCTGGCGCAGCGGGCACGGCGCGGGGTTCGGCGCGGATGCGATCACCGGCGGCCCGGAAGTCATCTGGTCGCAGACGCCCACGCGGTGGAGCAACCATTACTTCGAGAACCTGTTCCGGCACGAGTGGGAGCTGACGAAGAGCCCGGCCGGCGCCTTGCAGTGGCAGGCGAAGGACGCCCCGGCGGATATTCCCGACCCGTTCGATCCCTCCAAAAAGCGCGTGCCGACGATGCTGACCTCGGACCTCGCGCTTCGGATGGATCCGGCGTACGAGACGATCTCGCGGCGGTTCCATGAGCATCCCGACCAGTTCGCGGACGCGTTCGCCCGCGCCTGGTTCAAGCTCACACACCGCGACATGGGGCCGATACAGCGGTATCTGGGACCGCTCGTCCCCATTGAGACGCTGATCTGGCAGGATCCGATTCCCGCCGTGGATCATCGGCTGATTGGCGAACAGGAGATCGAGGCGCTTAAGCCCCGGATCCTGGCCACCGGGCTTTCGGTATCTCAGCTGGTTTCAACCGCGTGGGCGTCGGCGTCGACGTTCCGTGCCTCGGACAAACGCGGTGGCGCCAACGGCGCGCGCATCCGGCTGGCGCCGCAGAAAGATTGGCCGGTGAACAACCCGAGTGAGCTCGCGAAGGTGCTGCGGCAACTCGAAACGGTACAGACAGCGTTCAACGCTTCGGCATCCGGCGGAAAGAAGGTCTCGCTCGCCGACCTGATCGTCCTTGGAGGCTGTGCCGCGATCGAGCGGGCGGCGAAGGATGCCGGAACCGACGTCAAGGTGCCGTTCACGCCTGGGCGCATGGACGCATCGCAGGAGCACACCGACGCTCACTCGTTCGCACCGCTGGAGCCGACCGCCGACGGGTTCCGCAACCATTACGAAGGCGCGCAGTTCATGGCGCCTGAGGAAGCGTTGGTGGACCGGGCCGGGTTGCTGAGGTTGACCGGGCCGGAGATGACGGTGCTGGTCGGCGGTTTGCGGGTGTTGGGCGCCAATGCCGGCGGATCCAGGCACGGCGTTTTCACCTCGCGTCCCGGGACGCTGACCAACGACTTCTTTGTCAACCTGCTCGACATGGGCACGGAATGGCAGCCGCTCGAATCCGGGAACACGTATGAGGGCCATGATCGGAAGACAAAAGAAGTAAGATGGACCGGCACACGTGTCGATCTCATCTTTGGCTCGCATTCGCAACTTCGTGCCCTGGCCGAGGTCTATGCCTGCGTGGGTTCCCAGAAGAAGTTCGTGAAGGACTTTGTCGCGGCATGGACCAAGGTTATGAACGCCGATCGTTTTGATCTTTGCTGAAACGTAGCGACC
>JAYVXQ010000302.1:0-14006 GCA_043785025.1 Acetobacteraceae bacterium | reverse complement strand
ATAGCACGTTGTACCCGCTCGCGAATTCCTGGTACATGGGGGTAAACATTCCGGGGAAGCCGAAGGTGTTCATGCCCTATGTAGGCGGGTTCGCGGGGTATAAACGGCGATGCGACGCGGTGGCGGCGAATGATTACGAGGGGTTTACGATGTCGCGGTGAGGCGGGTGGGGTTTCACCCCACGCCCCGACCAAGGGGCGCTGCCCCTTGGAGCCCCGCCAGGGACAGTGTCCCTGGACCCGCCATCTTTTTGGGTCATGGGATAAGGGGGCCGTCCACGACGTTGCAACGTCCGTGTCGGTCCCCTTATCCCATGACCCAAACGGACCGGGATCCAAGGGCTATCGCCCTTGGCGGAGGTCCAGGAGGCAGCGCCTCCTGGCGGGGTTTGGGGCGGAGCCCCTCCCTACTTCGCGTCCGCCGCGACCTGAAACTTCACGATCTTATCCGGATCCGTCACCTGACCGCCGCCGCCGCTGCCGCGCTTGATCTGGTCGACGAAATCCATGCCCTCGGTGACCTGCCCCCAGATCGTGTACTGCCCATCCAGATGCGACGACGGCGCGAACATGATGAACCACTGGCTGTTGGCGCTGTTGGGGGAACCGCTGCGCGCCATGCCACACGTGCCGCGCAGGAACTTTTTCTTGTCGGTGAATTCGGCGCGCACGTCGTCGAGCTTGCTACCGCCCATGCCGGTGCCGGTGGGATCACCGCCTTGCGCCATGAACCCCTCGATCACACGATGGAACACGGTGCCGTCATAAAACCCCTCGCGCGCCAGCGTCTTGATGCGCGTGACGTGGCTTGGCGCGATATCGGGAAAAAGCTGGATCACGATCCGGCCCTGTTTGATGTCCAGGTAGATGGTGTTCTCAAGGTCGCCCGTCGGGGCCGCGTCTGTGCTCATCGGTCGTTCCATTGTCAAAGGTTCCGTCCAGGCGGAGCGCCCGTCCGGTCGTCGGGTTATTTCACGTCGGCGGCGACGCGCATGCGGAGGATACGATCCGGATCCGTCACGGTACCGCCACCACCGGAGCCGCGCTTGATCTGATCGACAAACTCCATGCCTTTCGTCACCTGGCCCCAGATCGTGTAATTTCCGTTCAAACTCGGCGCCGGGGCGAACATGATGAAGAACTGGCTGTTGGCGCTGTCGGGATCGCCCGACCGCGCCATGCCGCAAATGCCACGCAGGAACTGGCGATTTTGTGAAAACTCGGCTTTCAGATTGGGCAATTTGCTACCGCCCGTGCCGGTGCCGGTGGGATCGCCGCCTTGCGCCATGAACCCCTCGATCACGCGATGGAACACGATCCCGTCATAAAAACCCTGCCGCGTCAGTTGCTTGATCCGTGCGACATGCAGCGGCGCGATCTCGGGCAGCAACTGGATCACCACGCGGCCCTGTTTGACGTCGAGGAAAATCGTGTTCTCAGCCTCGGACGGCGTTTGCGCCAACCCTTGGGACGCGATGACGGACGCGGCGGCGGCGGCGATGAAAGGACGGCGGCGCATGAAGACTCCTGATCAGCTCTTGTTTTCGCGGATGCGGCGTAACACCCGCTCCAGCGTCAAATGGGGAACGAAGGTCGAGATATCGCCGCCCAACATCGCGACCTCCTTGACCAGGCGGGAGGCGATGAACTGGTGCCGTTCGCTCGCCATCAGGAAAACCGTTTCGACATCCGGCGCCATGCGGTAGTTCATGCCGGCGATCTGAAACTCGTAATCGAAGTCGGTGACGGCGCGCAGCCCGCGCACGATTTGCGTCGCGCCGACCTTGCGGGCGAAATCGATTGTCAGCGTGTCATAGGGCATGACCTCGATCACCATGCCGTTTTCGGCGGCGATCGATTTGATCTCGGCTTCCACCAGCTCGACCCGTTCCTCCAGACTGAACAGCGGCCCCTTGCCAGTACTGATCGCGACACCCACGACCAATTTGTCCAGCAGGCGGGCGGCGCGCGCGATCACATCCAGATGCCCGTTGGTGATCGGGTCGAACGTGCCCGGATAAAATCCGATGCGCGTGTGATGCACCTTGGTCTGGCTGAGATCCGCCGTTCCGTGCCTCGGAACGGGAGGCATGGGCTTACCGCTTTCAGACATCGTTACCGTCCTCGGTTTCCGGCGCCTCGCCGGGGGAGCCAGGATCGCCCCCCGGACCATCGGGCTCGTCGTCCACCGCGTCATCGATGACGGGGAACACGCTGGTGACCTGCTCGCCGGCATCAACGCGGAACAAGGTCACGCCCATGCCCTGGCGGCCGGTGATGCGGACCTGATCGGACGGCACGCGGATCAAACGGCCCGCGTCAGTGACCAGCATCACATCGTCGCCCTCACGCACCGGGAAGGTCGCGACGACCGATTTTCCGTTGCGGGGGGCCAACGTCAGATTGGCGATCCCCTGCCCGCCCCGTCCGGTCACGCGGTATTCGAAGGCGGAGGATTTCTTGCCGAAACCGCTGTCGGTGACGGTCAGCAACATTTCCTCGGCGGCTTCCATCGCGGCGATGCGTTCGGGGTTTACCGGGGTATCGACGTCGCTTTCGATATCCTCGGAATCAACGACAGGCGCGGCGTCGGCTTCATCGTCGGTACCCGCGCGGCGACGGGCATTGGCGATTCTCATAAACGCCTCACGCTCAGCAGGCGTCGCGTCAAAATGACGCAAGACGGACAGGCTCATGACCTCATCACGGTTCAGCAATTTAATGCCGCGCACGCCGGAACTGTCGCGTCCCGCGAAGACGCGCACGACGTCGTCGTTCAACTGGAACCGGATGCAGCGGCCCTTGCGCGTCGCGAGCAACACGTCGTCGCCCTCGCGGCAGGTGGCGACACCGATCAGGCGGTCGCCTTCGTCCAGCTTCATCGCGATCAGGCCGGCGGCGCGCATGTTGCGGAAATCGGACAGCCGGTTGCGGCGAACATTGCCCGACGCGGTGGCGAAGATCAGATGCAGGCTTTCCCACAGGGTTTCATCCTGCGGCAACGGCAGCACCGTGGTGATCGTGTCGGAGCCGAGATCGGGCAATAAATTGACCAGCGCGCGGCCCTTCGCCGTCGGACCGGCTTCCGGCAATTTCCAGACTTTCTCGCGATACGCCTTGCCGCCCGAGGAGAAGAACAGCACCCATTGATGGGTATGGCCGTTGAAGCTGCGGGTCACGATGTCATCGCCGCGGGTCGAGGCGCCGGAGCGGCCGCGTCCCCCGCGATTCTGCGAGCGATAGGTTTCCAGTGTCGTGCGCTTGATGAAGCCGTCCCGGGTGATGGTGACGACCATCTGGCCTGGCTCGATCAGGCTTTCATCCGCCTGATCGGACGCGTAATCCGCGATCTCGGTCATCCTGGGCGAGGCGATTTGCTTTCTGGCCTCGGTCAATTCCTCGGTCATCACCTCCATGCGGCGGACCTGGGAGCCGAGGATCTCGAGCAATGCGCGAATATCGGTCGCCACCTCGGTCAAATCGGCCTGGATTTTCTCGCGTTCCAGGCCGGTCAGGCGGGCGAGGCGCAGTTCCAGAATACCGCGGGCCTGTTCCTCGGTCAGACGGACCGTGCCCTCGGGGGAGATGACGTTGCCGGGTTCGTCGATTAAAGCCAGCAGGACGCCGATATCCTCGGCGGGCCAGTCGCGCTCCATCAGCGCGGTCCGGGCGGTCGCGCTGTCGGGGCTGGCGCGGATCAGGCGGATGACGTCATCGATGTTGGCGACGGCGATGGCGAGGCCGACGAGATTATGGGCTTTGTCGCGCGCCTTGCCGAGATCGAAACGGGCGCGGCGGACAATGACGTCCTCGCGGAAGCGGATGAAGCACTGCAGCGCGTCCTTCACGCCCATCTGTCTGGGCTGGCCATTATCGAGCGCCAGCATATTGATGCCGAAGCTGGTCTGCAGCTGGGTGAAGCGGAACAACTGGTTCAGCACGACCTCGGCCGTCGCCTCGCGGCGCAGTTCGATGACGATGCGCATGCCGGAGCGGTCGCTCTCGTCGCGCATTTCCGAAATGCCCTCGACCTGCTTGGCGCGCACCAGTTCGGAGATGCGTTCCAACAGGGTCTTCTTGTTCACCTGATAAGGGATTTCGGTGACGATGATGGCGAAACGGTCTTTGCGGATTTCTTCGATCTCGGTGCGTGAACGGATGACGATCGAGTCGCGGCCGGTTTCGAACGCGTTCTTGATGCCGGAGCGGCCGAGGATGATGCCGCCGGTGGGAAAATCGGGGCCCGGAACGATCTTCATCAGATCTTCCAGCGTCATATCCGGGTTGGCGATCAAAGCGAGCGTGGCGTCGATGATCTCGCCGGGGTTATGCGGCGGAATGTTGGTCGCCATGCCCACGGCGATGCCGTTGGCGCCGTTGATCAGCAGATTGGGAAAGCGGGCCGGCAGGACTTTCGGCTCTTTTTCCGTCTCGTCGTAATTGGCGGCGAAGTCGACGGTGTCGCGGTCGATATCGTCCAGCAGCAACATGGCGGAGCGGGCCAGCCGGACCTCGGTGTATCGCATCGCGGCGGGGTTATCGCCGTCGACCGAGCCGAAATTGCCCTGGCCGTCGACCAAGGGGACGCGCAGTGAGAAGGATTGCGCCATGCGGACCATGGCGTCGTAAATCGCGGAGTCGCCGTGCGGATGGTATTTGCCCATGACGTCGCCGACGACCCTGGCGGATTTGCGATAGGCTTTGTCGGGCGTGTAACCGGCCTCGTGCATGCCGAACAAGATACGGCGATGGACTGGTTTCAATCCGTCGCGGGCATCGGGCAAGGCGCGCGAGACGATCACGCTCATGGCGTAATCGAGGTAGGACCGGCGCATCTCGTCTTCTAGCGTCACCGGCGTCATGTCGGCCGGGTATCCCGGCGGGGGGGCTTCTGGGGAATCGCTCACTATTTGGTCCGGGGCGGGTTCATTTGGGGGTGATAGGACGATTCTGGGATTTTGGACAGGGGCGGGGTTTTACCCCGCAGCCCCGCCAGG
The DNA here is from genome assembly GCA_043785025.1 of Acetobacteraceae bacterium. Classification (GTDB taxonomy): domain Bacteria; phylum Pseudomonadota; class Alphaproteobacteria; order Acetobacterales; family Acetobacteraceae; genus Rhodopila. The sequence continues at coordinate 9,010 of JAYVXQ010000302.1, read as the reverse complement.
AGGCGCTGCCTCCCCACGGGCCATTGGGACCTCCGCCAGGGACAGGGTCCCTGGACCGCCATCTTTTTAGGTTTTGATGGGGGCGAAGGGGGCTTCGTTCATGAGGTTGTTGCGTTGGGCCAGCAAGTAGCCGGCTTCGGCGCCTTTTTGCATGAACACCTGCCACTCCGGGTCGGCTTGCATCGCGGCGCGTTTGGCCGCGCGATCGGCGGCGTCCTTGTAGACCCATATATGGATGTAGGTGTTCACCTCGCCGGTTTCGGTGATCAGATAGGCCAGAGGCTGGCCCAAATGGCGGGTTTGGGCTTTCCAGCCGTATTCCTGATACAGCGCCATCTGTTTGGCCATGGTGCCCGGTTTGACCGTGTAGGTCCGATGATCGACCAGCATGTCGTTTCCTTTCGGTTATGATAAATCGGCCGCCCGCGCGGCCGGCGCATTAAAGCACGGGTCGCGTAGGGCTTGTTCAACAATAATCGAATCGACCAACCGTGTTGAACAAGCCCTAAGCCTTTGTTCCAGACGGCAACTTTTCCGACGTGCTGACGCACTTATTTGTCGGCGTTGCCTTCAGATGCCGAACCAGCATGAGGACCAGTGCCTCGGCGCCCGCCTGATCGGCGGCATCGAAACGGTTGAGATCGGGACTGTCCAGGTCCAGGACACCCAATATCTCGCCATCGTGGATCAGCGGGATCACGAGTTCGGAGCGGGAGGCGCTGTCGCAGGCGATGTGGCCGGGGAAGGCCTCGACATCCGGGACGACGATGGAGCGCCGCTGTTGGGCCGCGGTGCCGCAAACGCCGGACCCCAGAGCGATTCGCACGCAGGCGGGCCGACCCTGGAAGGGGCCGAGCACCAGAACCTGGTCTCGCAGGAAGTAGAACCCGGCCCAATTCAGTCTTGGCAGGCCATGAAACAGCGCGGCGGCGGCGTTGGCCGCGTTGGCCGTGGCATCGGGTTCGCCGGTCAGCAGCGCGTCGATGTCACGCGTCAGGTCGCGCCAGCGCGTTGCCTTGTGATCGGCGGCGTTGCGGTCTTCGGCGGCGTTGGGCGAGCTGACGCGCGCATCCCATGACGCCGGACGAGCCGGGTTATGCATGTGTTACGAACCCTGGTGTTACGAACCCTGGCGTTACGAAGCCTGGCGTTACGAATCCTGGAGGGCGGTCTGACCTGTTCGTCAGCGGCGGGTTTTCCCGTTGGTCGCGTCGCGCAGGATCGTTCTGATGTCTTTCAGATACGCGGTGCCGGTTGGCGTCCGCTGCACCAGGACGCTGCGGCGGTCGGCGGGGTCGGCTTTACGACGTACGAGATCGAAATCGGCGAGCCTGTCCAACGCGCGAGAAATGACGGGTTTTGAGACATCGAGCGCGGCTGCGAGACCACGCACGGTTTGCGCGTCCGATTCGAGATAACATGTCAGAAACACACCAAACTGCCGCGCTGAGAGATCCGGTCCATCCTGGCGCACGAGTGCCACGATGGTATCGCGCAGGACATTGACGAGCCCCTCTGTCGTTTCATTTGTAGCCATTGACCAGACCTTTTTTTGGAATCCCGTGAAATACGCGGGCTGGGGCCGGGTAGTGTGCCGTGTGGCATCGGTGGCGACCGGGCGGAGCATATTTTAACCGCTGGGGGAGTGCAGTTGGTCCATGGTACCGCGCCGGCCGCCGATCCGCATCTGGGCAATGCGTCGAACGATCTTGCACTGTCCCGCCTGTCGGCTGCCATGCGGCCACGTTACGATTTGGACAGAAATGCTCCAACCACGCCCCCTGTCGTCACGTCATCACTCGTCACGTCATGAACTTTACGCCTGAACCATCATCTGTGGCCATGATGAAAGCATAAGCGGAAAGATCGTGTACCTCAGGATTTTTTTTACCGTCCCGTTACCAATTTCCAGCCTACAAGCAGGATCATGATTCCTAAATAACCCCGCAACACAAAAAGAACCACTTTTACACGGAAAGTCAAGTGCATTCGCCCGAGCCCAGGATGAAACATTTTCTGTTCTGGGTGGGCATCCAATGGATGGATGAGAGGAGCACGTCCGCCTTGCATGGGCGGAGACGGTGTCTCAACGATTGATGAAAGGAAATCAGTCATCGCAGATTCCCGCGCATTAAAACGATAATTGGGACGAGGTTGGCAATAAAGTTCGCGCGGCCAGCAAAAAAGACAAGCCGGTGAGCAGCGCGATCACCGTCCAGTTGACGATATTATTCCAGGGACGGTTGACGAAATGAATCCCCAACATTTCGCGATCGTTCAGCAATAATTGTAAAAACACCATGGCGGCCGGAAGCATCACTCCGGCCAGAACCTGCACCCATAGAATAATCTTCTGCAAGGGCGCGCCTGGGATCAGTGTCAGCGCCGCCGCCGCCACGGTGCAGATGGCATAAGCGGCGTAAAAGCCGGGCGCGTCGCGCAACCGGGCCTGCAACGTGTTGCGCCAGCCCATCACCTCGCCCCAGGCCCATGCGGAGGACAGCGAAATCGCGGTTGCACCGAGCACGGCGGCGTTGAGGATCAGCACTAACAATATAAGGCGGCCGGACGGACCGATCAGCGAGACCAGCGCGCCGGCCATTTGCGCGGGGTTTTCATAAGCCATGCCATTCCGGAGCATCGCATCGCCCAACAGCATCATGCATCCGGCGAACAGGGCGATCGCGATCGCGCCCACCGCCGTATCGAAACGGGCGGCCGGTAAATCGGCGAAGCGCAGGCGTTTATCGGCGACGCATGACTGTTGAAAGAACAACTGCCAGGGCGAGATGGTGGTGCCGACGATGGCGATGACCAGAAAAACCCAGTCTCCATCTGGGCCGTTTTGGGGCGCTGAGGGCAGGACCGAATCGGTGGCGACGGCGAACCAATCGGGTCCGGTCATCGCGGCGAGGACAAACCAGCCGAGGTTGAGGCCGCAAAGCGCGAGGGTCATACGCTCCCACCCGCGGTAGCTGCCGGTGCAGACGAGGGCGATCAATCCGGCGGCGGCGGCCGTCACGATGGCGATCGGGGCGAGGCCAAGCTGGCGCGCCACCATGACGACGGCGGCGAATTCGGTGATCAGCGTGAGGAAATTCAGGAGTAGCAGGCCGGACAGGCAGAACCCGCCCCACCAGCGGCCGAAGCGGCGATAGATGATGGAGGTAAGCCCCTCCCCGGTCGCGATACCCAATCGGGCTACCATTTCCTGCACAAAATATGTAACTGGCAGTAACAGGGTGAGTATCCACAGCAACGATGTGCCAAAGCGGGCACCACTTTCAGTATAGGTCGAAATTGCCCCGGCATCATTATCCGCCACCATCACGATCAATCCGGGTCCGGCGACCATCATGAAATGGGCGAGCCGGCGGCGGATGGCCGCATTTCGCCCGCCGATGCCGCGGCCGAAGATCAGACGTGGTTGGATTTTGGGTAGCGTGGCGTCGATCAAAGGCGTCGTCCTTCCGTCCCCGGTTCCGCCGCGGGATGGAGCCCCCTCCGTCCGGCGTGGATTGTCGCTCGCTGCGTTCGCCGTTCGGCGGGTTCAGAGCGCGGTCATATTGGGATCGGGGCGCGGCGGTTGGCCGAGATACGGGCCGGCGGCGCGGTGGACGTGGGTGTGACGGTCAATGCGTTCCTCCTGCGTCAGGGTTTGTCCCGGCTTTGGAGGATCGCGGCCGCCCTTGTCAGGGCGGGCCTGACGTCATGGGGTGGTCACGGTCCGGATCCGGGCCGTCATAGGCGTAAAAGCAGTCCGTTCGGGCCGCGTACGCGGGCGCGGTCTACTGGGAGGCTCCGCGGCATCGTCGCCGGTTCGCGGGTGCATGGGATCCCTGTCTGTTACGTTTGAGCATCGTTACCGCCGGGGGTATTTTTAGCGATTTGGGAGGGTGGGATCAAGCGGGCGATGGGCTCCAGCCCAGACCCGCCAGGAGGCTCTGCCTCTTGGATCTTCGCCAAATGGCGAGGCCCTTTGGGATCTGTCCATTTTGCTCCGAGCATGGAGAAGGGCCAACCACGACGTGTCAATGTCCGTGTCGGACCTCATTCACGCTGGGAGCAAAACCCCTGGGATCCAAGTTCTATCGCCCTTGGCGGGAGGTCCAGGAGGGCGGCGCGGATCAAAGCGCCAGATAACCGCCGTCGACGTAAAGCTCGGCGCCGGTGACATAAGACGCCTCGTCGGAGGCGAGGAACAGGATCGCGTTGGCGACCTCATCCACCGTGCCATTGCGGCCCAACGGCACGCCGCGCAGCATTTTGGCGCGCACGGCGGGGTCCGCGGTCGCGCCCGAAGTGCGCATCGGCGGCATCAACCCGGGATGCACCGAATTGCAGCGGATGTTCTCGGCGCCGAACTGAACGGCGGTGGATTTGGTCATCGTCAGCACGGCGCCCTTCGAGGCGTTGTAGGCCATGTGCACCATCGTCTGTCCGACGAGGCCGGAGATCGAGGACAGGTTGACGATCGATCCGCCGCCGTTCCGGCGCATCTCGGGTATCGCGGCGGCGGTCCCGAGGAAAACACCGGTCGCGTTCACGCCCATGACGCGATCCCACAGGGACGAATCCAACATATCGTTCGCGGCACTGCCGCTGATGCCCGCGTTATTGACCAGGATATCGAGGCGTCCGAAGCGGGCGACGGTGTCGGCGACGACTTTGCGCCAGTTCGCCTCATCGGTGACGTTCAGCGGCATGAACACGGCGGCAGCGCCGATTTCGTTGGCGACGTCCTGGCCCTCGGCGGTCAGTTGGTCGGCGATGACGACTTTGGCGCCTTCTTTGGCGAAGCGGCGGGCGGTCGCGGCCCCCATGCCGGATGCCGCACCCGAGATGATCGCGACCTTATTGTCCAATCGCATGGCCGGCTCCTCCGTTTTGTTGATCCCGTTGTTCCATGCCATGGCGTTGGGGCTTTGGCTACCGCGTCTGGGCTTGCGCGTGACGATCGAAATTCTGAGGGTCCATCAGACAGCCTGATAACGGTCGTTGGTCCGATCATCTTGCGTCCGGACGCGCGTGACCATCAACACGCCGGCGGGACCATGGCACACTCCCCGGATGCGCGACCCGAGCCCCTTTTACGCCGAAACCTCCCCTCCCCCGCCCGCCACCCCGCCGCTGCCGGGATCGCGCGCCGTTTCGGTCGCCATTGTCGGCGGCGGGTACACCGGCCTGTCCGCCGCCTTGCATTTGGCGGAGGCGGGCGTCGATGTCATGGTTTTGGAAACGTACACGCCGGGCTGGGGCGCCTCGGGCCGCAACGGCGGGCAGGTCAATCCGGGCCTGAAACACGACCCCGACACGATCGAGCGGGATTTCGGCGCGGACCTCGGCGGCCGCATGAACGCGTTCTCCGGCAACGCGCCCAATGTCGTGTTCGACCTGATCCAGCGCCACCAGATAATCTGCGAGGCGCGGCAATCCGGCACGCTGCGCACGGCACAGACCCGCCGCGCGAACGAGGCGCTGAAGGTCAGCGCCGCGCAATGGCAGCGCCGCCAAACGCCGGTGCATGTCGTCGATCGCCAGACCATCGCGAGCCTGACGGGAACGGAGCGGTATCTCGGCGCGATGCTGGACGAGCGCGGCGGGCAGATTAATCCTCTGGGCTTCGCCCGCGGCCTCGCCGCCGCCGCGATCACCGCCGGAGCCATGGTTCATGGCGATACCAACGTCACGCGCATGGAAAAAACCGGCGGTGTTTGGGTTCTCGATACACCGCATGGCCAGGTCACGGCGGAGAAAGTGATCCTCGCCACCAACGGGTATACCGGTGATCTCCTGCCCATGCTGCGGCGGTCGGTGGTGCCGGTTTACTCCGCGATCGTCGCCAGTGAGGCGGTGCCGGATGACGTCATGCCGACGCCCGCGTCATTGTATGAAACCGGCGCTATCACCGTTTATTTCCGCAAGAACCGCGACAACCGGCTGTTGATGGGCGGGCGCGGGGTGCAGCGCGACGTCTCGGGGCCCGAGGCTTTGTCGTATCTGAGCGACTACGCCCGGACGCTGTGGCCCGCTTTGCGCGGCGTCCGGTGGACGCATGGCTGGAACGGCCAGCTGGCGATCACGCCGGATCATTATCCCCACATCCACGCGCCCGATGAGAGCGTGCTGGTGTGCCTTGGATATAACGGCCGCGGCGTGGCGCCTGGCACCGCGTTGGGGCCAGAACTGGCGCGCCGGATCGTCGATCCCCGCGATCCGGCGTTCGCCATGCCGGTCACGACGATGCGGGAAATTCCGTTCCACGGGCTGTGGCAATCCGCCGTGCGCGCGCGCGTGGTGTATGGGCGGATCCAGGCGGCGCTTGGTTTTTAGATCTGGGTTGATCGCGCTGGTTCGCGAAAACCATTGCTTTGGCAACGATGGATAACCGGATCACTCGCCGGCTTGCGGCTCCACCGCCGCGAACCGCTCCCGCCGCCGCGCCCGCCGCTCACTGGCGAGCCCCATCGCCGCCGTCAGCAGCATGAACACGACCGAGACATAAAACACCCAGCGCGGCAGCCCATGATCCATGATCCACCCACCCATCATCGGCCCCACGGCACCGCCGATGTTGAACCCGGTCGTGACGATCCCGAACACCCGCCCGAACGCGCCGGGAGGCGACGCCGCCCGCACCAGCATATCGCGCGACGGTGAGATCATGCCCGACAAAAACCCGGCGAGGCCCATCGCCAGCACAAGCAACACCCGCCCCAGATCGACCGAGCCCACGGTCAGCACCAGAATGGCCGCCCCCGCGAAGCCGCACGCCGCGACATCGCCATGCCGCTTCGTCGCGTCCGCGATGAACCCGCCCGCCAGCACGCCGATCGCCATCGCGAATAAATAGGCGCTGAGCGCGAAATTCGCGGTCTCAAACGTGATGCCGTACAGCGAGACCAATGCGACCGCCGAATAATTTGTCAGCGCCCCGCCGCTCAGGCTCAGCAGGGTGAAGAACCCGACCAGGCTCAACACGGCCGGGGTCAACAACGCGCGTAACGGAATATATCCCGCGTTTTGACCGCCCGCCGCCCGCGCCGCCGTGCCCTGAGCCGCGTCCAGAAACGGCGCCGCCAGCAGCGCCATCGCCACCACGACCCCCAGCAATCCGGCGGCGGCGATCGCCGCGCGCATGCCCACGGCGCCCGCCAGCAGGATCATGGTCATGGGTGCGACCGCGGAGCCCAAAAACCCCGAGAATGTGTGGAACGAAAACGCCCGTCCCAATCGCGCCGGCTCGATCACCGATCCCAATATGGAATAATCGGCGGGGTGATAGACCGCGTTCGCGATCCCTAACAGCACCGCCGATACCAGCAGCCACGGGTAGGAGGGAAATACCCCGATCGAGACATAGGTCAGCCCGCCCAAAAGCAGCCCGCCCGCCAGCACCCGCCGCGCGCCGAACCGGTCGACGGCGTAGCCCATCGGCGTCTGCACCAGCCCGCTGGTGATGTTGAACACGGTCAGGGCCAGCCCAAGCTCGACATAACCGACGCCCAGACTTTCCTTCAGCAAGGGAAACAGCGGCACCAGCACCAGATAATGAAAATGGCTGACCAGATGCGCGGCCGAGATCAGGCCCAACGCCTTCCGCTCAGTGCCGGTCATGGATCCGCTCATGCAAACGCCTTGCGCACGCGCGCCCAATCCTCGATCGCGTGCTCCTGCCCCGGCGTGATCGGGATCACGAACTGGTTCCAGCCGGCGTCGCGCAGCGCCTCGATCCGTTGCGTGATTTCCTGTTCCGTCGCGGTGAAGGTGGTGCGGCGGATCAGCTCGGCGTCGACGAACGCCCGCTCCTCCGGTTTCACGAACACGAAATGGCCGCGATGGTTGGTCAGATATTGCGCGTCCGCCGGTGTGAACCCGCGCGCGACCTCCAAATAGCCCTCGACATTTTTTCGCACCGATTCCGGCACGTCCGAGGTGTTTTTCCATCCGGTCATCGCCTGGTCCGCCGCGCGATGCAGCAGCACCGCCGCGCGCGGTCCGGCCTGCGCCATCGCCCGCGGCGAGTCGGCGGGCTCGCCTTGTGCGAGCACGCAGCCGCAAGCCCAGACCGTCGTATACAGATCGGCGACGGAACGGCCGGCCGCGGTCCAGTCCTTGCGCATCCCCTCGATCGCCGCGATCCCGCCATCGACGTCACTGACGAATGTCTTCCACGCGGCCCCCAAACGCGCCACCAGCGCCTGAGATTTCGGTCCATAGGCGGAGACATGCAGTTTCACCGGGTCGTTAATATTGATCAGACCCGCGTCGGGATTGAGGAAACGAATCTTTCGAGGTTTCCCCTCGATCTCGGTCTCCACCGTTTCGCCGTCCAACAGGCCGTAGACGACGCGGATATACTCCTCCATGTCGGCCAGTTTCATGGCGCCCAGACCCATGGCGCGGCGCGCGGAGAACCCGGTCCCGACGCCGAAATCGATGCGGCCCGGCGCCATCGCGTTCAGCGTCGCGAAGGCGTTCGCCGTCACCGCCGCGATCCGGTTCGACGGCACCAGCACGCCGGTTCCCAATCGGATCCGGGAGGTATGCGCGGCCGCCGCCCCCATCGCGACGAAGCAATCCGCCGTGATCATCTGCGTGTCGTAAAACCAGGCGTGAGTGAAACCAAGTTCCTCGGCGCGGCGCGCGAGTTTCCAGGAGTCGCTGGACGTTGCGATGCCGATGCCGAATTCCATGGCCGCTCCTTCCCATTCGGGGATGTTCGCACAGCCCATGTGTCAGGAGCTGGCGGCGCGGCGGATCGGCCGGCGCGAACCCAGCGTAGAGCAATCTCCGCCCAACGGGAAACGCGACAGTTTCGCGCGCGGCGATGCGCGATCCGGTAACGCCGGTTCGCCATTGCGCCGCTTTCGGTGGGCCACGGACCGCGACTCGCGCGCCATACGGAAAATATGCTTTGACGCGCCGGTTTATATCAGACAAAAAACCTATAACAACCCTGTTATAGGCCAAAGCCCATGTCATTCTCCCCCACGCCGCCGTTCTCCGT
>JAYVXQ010000301.1:0-4513 GCA_043785025.1 Acetobacteraceae bacterium | reverse complement strand
GGCATGATCCCCGGCGAACTCCTGCCCGAACCCGGCGACATCGAACTCAACGCCGGTCTTACCCAAACCACACTCCCGGTCGCCAATACCGGAGACCGCCCGATCCAGGTCGGCAGCCACTATCACTTCGCCGAAACCAACGCCGCCTTGTCCTTCGACCGCCATGCGGCGCGCGGCCAGCGCCTCGACATCGCCGCGGGCACCGCCGTTCGTTTCGAACCCGGTCAGACCCGCGACGTCATCCTCATCCCCTATCGCGGCACCCGCACGGTGCACGGCTTCCGCGGCGACGTGAACGGAGCGTTGTAGATGGCCCGCATCACCCGCCAGGCCTATGCCGACATGTTCGGCCCCACCACCGGCGACCGCGTCCGCCTCGCCGACACCGATTTGATCATCGAGGTGGAGCGTGACCTCACCACCTATGGCGACGAAGTAAAATTCGGCGGCGGCAAGGTCATCCGCGACGGCATGGGCCAGTCGCAATTCTCCCAGGCGCAGGGTGCCGCCGACACCGTCATCACCAACGCCCTGATCGTCGATCACTGGGGCATCGTGAAGGCCGACGTCGCCATCCTCAACGGCCGCATCAAGAAGATCGGCAAGGCGGGTAATCCCGACGTCCAACCCAATGTCGACATCATCATCGGTCCGGGCACCGAAATCATCGCCGGCGAGGGCAAGATCCTCACCGCCGGCGGCATCGACAGCCATATTCATTTCATCTGTCCGCAACAGGTGGATGAGGCGATCGCCGCCGGCATGACCACCCTGATCGGCGGCGGCACGGGCCCCGCGACCGGCACCTCGGCGACCACCTGCACCCCCGGCCCCTGGCATCTCGCCCGCATCATCCAGGCCGCCGAGGGCCTGCCGGTCAATCTCGGTTTCGCCGGCAAGGGCAACGCGACCCAACCCCAGGCGCTGGAGGAAATGATCCGCGCCGGTGCCTCCTGTCTGAAATTGCACGAGGATTGGGGCACCACCCCCGCCGCCATCGACAATTGCCTTTCGGTGGCGGATCGTTTCGATGTCCAGGTGATGATCCACACCGACACGCTGAACGAGTCGGGCTTCGTCGAAGACACCATCGCCGCCTTCAAGGGCCGCACCATCCATGCCTTCCATACCGAGGGTGCCGGCGGCGGCCACGCCCCCGACATCATCAAGGTCGCCGGCCTGCCCAACGTCCTGCCCTCCAGCACCAACCCGACGCGCCCTTACACGATCAATACGCTGGACGAACATCTCGACATGCTGATGGTCTGCCATCATCTGGACAGCACGATCCCCGAGGACGTCGCCTTCGCCGAAAGCCGCATCCGCCGCGAAACCATCGCCGCCGAGGACATTCTGCACGACCTCGGCGCGCTCTCGATGATGTCCTCCGACAGCCAGGCCATGGGCCGGGTAGGGGAGGTGATCATCCGCACCTGGCAAACCGCGCATAAAATGAAACAACAGCGCGGCGCCTTACCCGGCGACCCCGAGCGTAACGACAACAATCGGGTGAAACGTTACGTCGCCAAATATACCATCAACCCCGCCATCGCGCAGGGCTTCGCGCATGAAATCGGTTCGATCGCGGAAGGCAAACTCGCCGATCTGGTATTGTGGTCGCCGATGTTTTTCGGCGTCAAACCCGATCTGGTGATCAAGGGCGGCATGATCGCCTGCGCGCCGATGGGCGATCCCAACGCCTCAATCCCCACGCCGCAACCGGTGCATTACCGTCCCATGTTCGGCGCTTACGGTGGCGCGCTCGCCGAAACCTGTTTGACGTTCGTCTCAGGTGCCGCGATCGACGCCGGCCTCGGCACCTCGCTCCGTCTCAACCGCCGCCTCGTCGCCGTCGCCAACACCCGCGGTGGCATCGGCAAGAAAGACATGATCCACAACGACGCCACGCCAAACATCGAAGTCGACGCCGAGACCTACGAAGTCCGCGCCGACGGCGTCCTGCTCACCTGCGAACCCGCCGAGGTCCTGCCGATGGCGCAACGGTATTTCCTGTTTTGATGCGCGCGGCCTCGGTCCTCCCGCCGGGCACCTGGTCGGATCCGATCGATCAGGTGCTGATCGATTTCGACCGCCGCCACCGCCGCCGCATCGTGCTGACCACGCAGGCCGGTCACGACGTGCTGATCGACTTCCCCCGCGCGATCCGCCTCCGTCACGGCGACGGCCTCGTCACCGAAGGCGGCATCGTCCTCGTCTGTGCCCAACCCGAACCCTTGCTGGAAATCCACGCCCATGACGATGCCGAACTGATCCGCATCGCCTGGCATCTCGGCAACCGCCATCTGCCGGTGCAGCTTCTCGGCGATCGCATCCGCATCCGCGCCGACCACGTGATCCGCGACATGGTCGAAGGCCTTGGCGGCCACGTCGACGCCATGGACGCGCCGTTCGACCCCGAGGACGGCGCCTATGCCGCCAACACCGGACCTCACCACCACCACGGCGACCATGACCACGACTGATACGGCGGCCCTCGCGCGGCTCATGACCTGGTTGTCGCCTTCCTTCCCGACCGGTGCCTTCGCCTATTCGCACGGCCTGGAATGGGCTGTCGAAACCCAGGATATTCGCGACGGCGAAACGTTGCGATGCTGGCTCGAAACCCTGGTCGCGCACGGCTCCGGCCGGAACGATACGATCCTGCTCCGGCACGCCCACCGCGCCGCCACCGACCCCGATGCGCTGAGCCGCATCGCCGCCATCGCGCGCGCCACCGCGTCCAGCCGCGAACGCCACGACGAGGCCATCGCTCAAGGCCGCGCCTTCCTGCTCGCCGCCGCCCCCTGGACGCCACCCGCGATGCCCGACAAAACACCGTACGCCGTGGCCGCCGGTGCCATGGCGGGCGCGCACGGCATCGATGAAGACACCGTCGCCCATCTTTATTTACAAACTTTCATTGCCAATCTGATCTCCGCCGCCGTACGCCTCGTCCCGCTTGGACAGACCTCCGGCCTCCGAACCCTCGCCGCGCTCGAACCGGTCATTCTCGCGACCGCCGCCGCCACTCTGGGCGAAAGCCTTGACGACCTCGGCGGCTGCGCCTTCCTGTCCGACATCGCCGCGATGCGTCACGAAACCCAATACACAAGGTTGTTCCGCTCATGACACACTCCCCCAACGGCCCGTTACGGGTCGGCATCGGCGGACCGGTCGGCACCGGCAAAACCGCGCTGATGGACGCCTTGTGCAAGCATTTCCGTATGCGTTACGACATCGCCGCCATCACCAACGACATCTACACCAAGGAAGACGCCGAGTTCCTCACCCGCGCCGGCTCCCTCCCGCCCGAGCGCATCCTTGGCATCGAAACCGGCGGCTGCCCGCACACCGCGATCCGCGAGGACGCCAGCATTAACCTCGCCGGCGTCGCCGAACTGCGCCACAAATTCCCCGACCTCGACCTGATCCTGATCGAAAGCGGCGGCGACAATCTCGCCGCGACCTTCAGCCCGGAACTGGCGGATCTCACGATTTACGTGATCGACGTTTCCGCCGGCGATAAAATCCCGCGTAAGGGCGGGCCCGGCATCACCCGCAGCGACATGCTGGTCATCAACAAAATCGACCTCGCCCCGCATGTCGGCGCCAGCCTGGAGGTGATGGACCGCGACGCCAAAAAAATGCGCGGCGACCGGCCCTTCGTGTTCGCCAATATCCGCGCCGGCCACGGTGTCGCCGCCATCGCCAGTTTCATCGAAAAACAGGGTGGCCTATCGGGCGCGTAACGAATGAAATTAACCGCCCACCCGTCCCGACGATGAGTCCGTGTCGGACCGCCGCCGCGACGACGTCACGGTCGAACCCAGATGTCCGATACGGGACGCGGGAATTCGACCCCCTCGTACAACGCCGCGATTGGAATTTCGATGGCGATTTCCGGCAAAAGCAGAAGATCGCCCGCCATCAATGTCGTGACAGTCCATTGCTGTCCCGCGTCCCGCCGATCATGGACCGTCACCCCGACAAACGCGGATTCCAGGGTAATATATCGGCGGATCGACCCCACGGCGGCGTATTCACGAACCTTGACAATTCTGTCCATGTGGCCGGACGTTGGGCTGATCACCTCGAACACCAGGATCGGGTCGGGCACCAGGCGGCTGACGCCTTGCGCCGGCGAACAGGTAACCACCCCGTCGGGATAGCGCACACTATCGCCGATCGTGGCGACCCCCGCGTCCAGCCCTCGCGGCCGGCAGCCCGTTCCCTGAAGCCGCGTACGCAGCGCATGATACAGGTTCAACGCGATATCGTTGTGATTGAGTGTCCCACCGGTCATCGCCATCGGCTCAAACCCATCGAACTCATACCGCTCCTCCTGGGCTTCGGCCCAATCGAAGAACTGATCGCGTGTCATGACGGGAACACGAATGGTGACGCTCATGAAGCATACTTTACCGCGGAACAGGCGGTTTGTCTCGCGAATTTCAAAGGTCGTTCAACCTCGCGGAGATCCGTTCTGCTCACGCGTTGCCCGCCGGGTCGCACG
>JAYVXQ010000300.1:0-4522 GCA_043785025.1 Acetobacteraceae bacterium | reverse complement strand
ATACGCCGCCCCATTCACATAACTCGCGCGTGACGAACACAGCCACACCACCATCTCGGCGATTTCCTCCGGCCGGCCCAGGCGCCCCATTGGCGTGCTTGCTTTGATTTGATCGCCGCGCGCCGCGACCGCCGCCTCGGTCATCCGCGTTTCGATGAATCCCGGACAGACCGCGTTTACCCGGATCCCATCGGCCGCGTATTCCAACGCCGCCGTCTTTGTCAGCCCGACCACGCCATGCTTCGCGGCGACATAGGCTGTCGCGTTACGCAACCCGATCAATCCGGCGATCGAGGCGGTGTTGACGATCGCGCCGCCTCCCGCGGCCAGCATATGCGACAACTCATGCTTCATGCACAGCCACACGCCCTTCAGGTTCACCGCGATCATGCGGTCGAACGATGCCTCCGGCCATTCATGGGTTCGTTGCGTGACTGACTCCACCTGGTGCGGCGCGACGCCGGCGTTGTTGAACGCGCAGTCCAACCGGCCGAACGCCGCGACCGCCGCGCCGATCATCGTTGCCACATCGGCGCTGTTCGTGACATCGCCGCCCAACGAGATCGCCTGCCCGCCCGCGGCGTTGATCGCCTCCACCGTCGCGGACGCCGCCGCACGCTCAAAATCCGCGACCGCGACGCGGGCCCCTTCGCGCGCGAAAACCTCGGCCGCCGCGCGCCCGATGCCATTGCCGCCGCCGGTGACCAGCACCGATTTGCCGTCCATTATGCCTGTCATGCCCGCCGCTCCTTATAATCCGTCGGGATGGTCGCGGAAAAACGCCGCATCGTCGGGCTTGGCCTGGAATTTTTTGTTCGTGGGCCAGTCCTTGCTCCGGGTGGAGGTGTCGTCGCCATAACGCACCCGGAACAACAGGCTGCGCGCGGGACCGTTCACATATTCGTGCAACTCGCCCCTGGGGTGCACGACGAAACTACCGGGGACCACCGCGACATCGCCGGCCGGCGTGCGCATCGTTCCGCCGCCGGTGAAGCAGAAATAGATCTCGGTCGCGTTGGGATGCAGATGGTTTGGGCTGACCTGACCCGGCTCCCAGCACGCCACGGTGACATCGCCTTCGCCGACCTTACCAAGGATTTTTTCCACATGCCGCCCGGGGTTGAAAACCTGTTCGGCGCTGAGATCGAAAACCAGCATCGTGCTCTCCCGTTATGTCCCGCGTTCTTATACCAGCCGTTACTTCCGGTGACCGCTGGGTTCAATCTTGATCTCGCGCGCCGCCGCCGGCCAACCCGGCGCGCGATACCTTCTGACCGGACCGATGGAAGGGTCGTCGGTGAGGTCAAATGGTATTATACCGCGTTTCGCGTCCAGGTGCCCGCGGTTGCGCCGACACCCCGAATTCCCTATAAAAATAGCATAATCGTAACAAATCCCGCTTTCTGAGCAGGCGGAGAGTCAGGGGATCACCACACCATGCCGCGATTCGACACGATCATCGCCGAGGCCTCCCGCGACCCGCGCATCGGCGACGCCGCCGGACCTCTGGTGCGGGAAACCGAGGCGCTGATGACCTCCGCGGCGGGTGGCCTCATTGCCTTCCTGGATCGCTTCCGCCACGCCGGCATGGGTGCGACCGTCGCCAGTTGGCTGAGCCCATCAGGGGTGGCGCTAACGGGGGAGCAGGTCGAGGACGTGTTGGGGGCGCTGCCGGTCACCGGCATCTCCGGCCGGGTCGGCCTGACGCGGGAGGCGACGGGTGCCGCCATCGGCCAGTTAATCCCGAAATTGGCCTATGCGCTGAGCGCGGGGGGCGCGGCCTTGATCGCGCCGGTATCCGCCGCGGCCGCCGCCGCCAGCAGCAGCCCAGGAATTGGCGGGTGGGGTGTGGCGATGCTGACGGGGATATTGGGCATCGGTGTGATCGCGTGGCTGATGCAGCCCATGCCGCCCGCGGCCCCGAAACCGGCGGCACAGACGGCGAAGCCAGCGCCGGTGGTGGAGGCCGCTCGCCCGACGCTGCCGGCGAAGCTGGACCTGACCAACATGGCGGGCACCGTGACCGTGGCCGGTGCGGTGCATGATGAGGCCACGCGCGCCTCGATCATGGATATGCTGCGCGCGGTGTTCGGTGGCGACAAGGTCAAAGGCGGCCTGACGGTGGATGCCGCGCGTCAGCCCGCGTCCTGGCTGGCGGGCCTGCGCCAGGGGCTTGAGGCGATGCGTATCCCCGGTCTGCATGCCGTGTTCGACGGCGCGGCGTTGACCATCGACGGGCTCGCGAGCCTCGCGGACCGGAATCGGCTGCTGGGGGCGCTGTCGGCGGCGTTCGGCTCCGGCATGACGGTGTCCGCGCATTTGCTGGATAAGATCGCGGATATGGTGGACACGGCCTCGACCACCACCATGTCGGCGTTGTCGGCGCTGCCGCAGGGGTTCCGGCCCGAGGCGCTGCTGGCGATTTTGAACAATTCGATCGTGAATTTCGACAGCGGCAGCTTCGCGATCCCCGACAGCGCCGAGGCGGTGCTGCGCGAGGCGGCGGGGAAGCTGAAGGATTTGCCGCCGGGGACGCAGGTGGAAATCGCGGGCTATACCGACAATACCGGCGACTTCGACGGCAATTTGAAATTGTCGGGGCAACGGGCGCAGGCGGTGCGCGAGTTCCTGGCCAAGGCCGGGGCGGACGGGGCGGCGCTGACGGCGCGGGGCTTTGGCGCGGATAATCCGGTGGCGTCGAACGACACGCCGGACGGGCGGTTCCGCAATCGGCGGATCGAGTATCATCTGGCGCAATAGTCAAGGCCTCTGAGGGGTCTTCCCGGCCATCCCAACCTCCCGCACAATCGGCGTTCAGAAAAACGCAGGAGGATCCCATGGCGGACGGCGGAACCGATACCAGAACCGCGCATGTCTCGGCCGAGGAAGCGCTGGCCATGCACGCGTCCGGCCGGCCAGGAAAGCTGGAAATCCGGGTGACCAAGCCGATCGTGACGGCGCGGGATCTGTCGCTCGCGTATTCCCCCGGGGTCGCCGAGCCCTGTCTGCACATCGCCCGCGACGAGTCGCTTGCCTATGATTACACCACCAAGGGCAACATGGTCGCGGTGATCTCCAACGGCACGGCCGTGCTTGGCCTCGGCAATTTGGGCGCGATCGCGTCCAAGCCGGTGATGGAGGGCAAAGTCGCGCTGTTCAAGCGTTTCGCCGATATCGACGGGATCGATCTCGAACTGGGCACTGAGGATGTCGACGAATTCGTCAACAGCGTGAGATATTTGAAAGGTTTCGGCGGTATCAATTTGGAGGATATCAAGGCGCCGGAATGTTTTGTCATCGAGCAGCGTTTGCGCGAATTGATGGATATTCCGGTGTTCCATGATGACCAGCATGGCACCGCGATCGTGGCCGCCGCCGGGTTGATCAACGCATGCCATTTGACCGGACGTGACATCAGGGAAACGAAACTGGTGGTCAACGGCGCCGGTGCCGCCGCCATCGCCTGCGTGGAACTGCTGAAAGCCATGGGGATGCGGCCGGATCACGTCACTTTGTGCGACACCAAAGGCGTCGTGTACCAGGGCCGCTCCGAGGGCATGAACCAGTGGAAATCGGGCCACGCCGTCAATACGAAGGCGCGTACCCTGTCGGACGCGCTGGAGGGTGCGGATGCCGTGTTCGGCCTTTCGGTCAAAGGCGCGGTGACCCAGGACATGGTGCGGCGGATGGCGTCAAAACCCATCATTTTCGCCATGGCCAACCCCGACCCTGAAATCACCCCCGAGGAAGCGCGCGCCGCCAGTCCCGACGCCATCATCGCCACCGGCCGCAGCGATTATCCCAACCAGGTGAACAACGTCCTTGGCTTTCCCTATATTTTCCGCGGTGCCCTGGACGTCCGCGCCAGCACGATCAACGAGGCCATGAAAATCGCCGCCGCGCACGCGCTGGCGGGTCTGGCGCGGGAAGACGTGCCCGATGAGGTTCACGCGTCCTCCTTGGGACGGCGGCTGCGTTTTGGGCCGGAATACATCATTCCGAACGCGTTCGATCCGCGATTGATCACCCGCATCCCGCCCGCCGTCGCGCGCGCCGCGATGGAATCTGGCGTGGCGCGCAAGCCGATCATCGATCTGCAACGCTACCAGCGCGATCTGTCGGGACGGCTTGATCCCACCGCGGGCGCGCTCGACGCGATCATGGAAAGCGTGCGGAAAAATCCGCGCCGGCTTGTGTTCGCCGAGGGCGAGGAAGAAAAAATCGTCCGCGCCGCTGTTGCTTACCGTGACGCGGGCTATGGCCGTCCCATTCTGATCGGGCGCGAGGATCGGGTGCTCGCCACTCTCGCCAGTCTCGGGCTGGGGAAAACCGATGGTATTGAGATCCATAATGCGCGGTTGTCCGGCTCGAACACCAAATATGTCGACTTTCTTTATGCGCGGTCGCAGCGCAAGGGATTGTTGCGCCGCGATGTTCAGCGCATGGTTAATCAGGATCGTAACGTTTTCGCGGCCTGCATGGTCGCGACCGGCGACGCTGATGCGATGGTGACCGGGCTGAC
>JAYVXQ010000299.1:0-4529 GCA_043785025.1 Acetobacteraceae bacterium | reverse complement strand
CCCCCGGCGACAGCCGCGTCCTCGCCGACCTGGAACAAACCGATCCCATCGGCCTGTTCACCGGCCCGCTGCCGCCCAACATCCCCTATAGGCTGCGCATCGACTGGCACGGCATCATCCAGGAAACCGAGGACCCCTACGCCTTCCGTCCGTTATTGGGCCAGATCGATCTGCATCTGCTCGCCGAGGGCCGCCATCACGATCTCGGCGCCTGCCTCGGCGCCCATGTCATGCACGTCAGCGGCGTCGCCGGGGTGCGCTTCGCCGTCTGGGCGCCCAACGCCAGCCGCGTGTCCGTCGTCGGCGATTTCAACACCTGGGACGACCGCCGCCATCCGATGCGTCTGCGTCACGACGCCGGCGTCTGGGAATTGTTCATCCCCCGCCTCGCCGCCGGAGCGCTGTATAAATATTCCATCATCGCCGCTGACGGCGTCCGCCTTCCCGCCAAAGCCGACCCCATCGCCAGCCAGGCGCAAGCCGCCCCCGCCACCGCCTCCATCGTCGCCGGCCCCGAGCCCTTCGTCTGGACCGACGCCGCCTTCCTGGACACCCGCGCCGCCCGCCACCAGCCCAATCAACCGATGTCGATCTACGAGGTTCACGCCGGGTCCTGGATGCGCCCCGACGCCAAAAATCTCGACTGGGATACGTTGGGCGACCGCCTGATCCCCTACGCGCACGACATGGGCTTCACGCATTTGGAGTTCATGCCGATCGCGTCCCATCCCTTCGGCGGCTCCTGGGGCTATCAACCCCTCGGCCTCTTCGCCCCCGCCGCCGAGTTCGGCCCGCCTGACGCCTTCGCCCGCCTCGTCGACCGCTGCCACGACGCGGGCCTCGCCGTCATCCTCGACTGGGTTCCCGGCCATTTCCCCAACGACGCCCATGGCCTCGTGCACTTCGACGGCACCGCGCTCTATGAACACGCCGACCCGCGCGAGGGCCTGCATCGCGACTGGGACACCCTGATTTATAATTTCGGCCGCAACGAGGTCCGCGGCTTCCTCATCGCCAGCGCCCTGCACTGGCTGGAAAAATACCACATCGACGGCCTGCGCGTGGACGCCGTCGCCTCCATGCTCTACCGCGATTACAGCCGCCAACCCGGCGAGTGGACGCCCAACATCCACGGCGGCCGCGAAAACCTCGCCGCCATCGCTCTGCTACGCGACCTCAGCCACGTCATCGCCCAACGCTGTCCCGGCTGCGTCATGATCGCCGAGGAATCCACCGCCTGGCCAGGCGTCAGCGCCCCCGCCGACGATACCAACCCGTTCCATCTCGGCTTCTCTCGCAAATGGAACATGGGCTGGATGCACGACACATTGCATTACGTCCAAACCGATCCGATCCACCGCCGGTACCATCACGATCAGATGACCTTCGGCATGATCTATGCCTATTCGGAACGCTTCGTCCTGCCACTCTCGCATGACGAGGTCGTCCACGGCAAAGGGTCTCTCATCAACAAAATGCCCGGCGACCGCTGGCAACGCTTCGCCAACCTGCGCGCCTATTTCGGCTTCATGTGGTCGCACCCCGGAAAAAAACTTCTCTTCATGGGCGGCGAATTCGCCCAACACCGCGAGTGGAACCACGACGTCTCCCTCGACTGGCATCTTCTCGACGAGCCCGACCATCGCGGCATGCAACGCCTGGTCCGCGACCTCAATCGCCTCTATCGCGCGCTGCCCGCGCTCCACGCCCGAGACGACGATCCCGGCGGCTTCCAATGGGCCATCAACGACGATCGCGCGCAAAGCGTCTTCGCCTTCCTCCGCTTCGGCCCGGAAGGCGCCGCGCCCGTCCTGATGGTCAGCAACTTCACCCCGGTGCCGCGCCACGACTACCACGTCCGCGTCCCACACACCGGCCGCTGGATCGAATGTTTCAACTCCGACGCCACCGTTTATGGCGGCTCGGGGGTGGGCAACGCCGGTCAGGTCTGGACCCGCGACGACCCCGCTTTCCTCAGCCTGACCCTCCCCCCCCTCTCCACCATCATCTTACGCCTGGAGCCCGCCGCATGACCGCCCTTCCCGATCGACCGTCCCCAGGCCTGCCTTATCCGATCGGCGCCACCGCCTCCGCGTCCGGCGTCAACTTCGCCGTTTTCTCCGCCCATGCGACCAAGATCGAGGTCTGTCTGTTCGACCCCACCGGCCGCCACGAAATCGCCCGCCTGCCCTTGCCCGAATGCACTGACGAAATTCACCACGGCTTCCTGCCCGAAGCCCGTCCCGGCCAACTCTATGGCTTGCGCGCCCATGGCCCGTACGAGCCACTGAACGGCCATCGGTTCAATCCCCACAAACTGCTGATCGACCCCTACGCCCATGCCTTGTTCGGCGGCATCCGCTGGTCTGACGCCTTGCACGGCTACCGCGTCGGCAACCAGCGTGGCGACCTGACGTTCGACCGCCGCGACAGCGCGCCGATGATGCCCAAATCGATCGTCACGCCCCCGGATCGCCTCTGGCCCCAGGCCGAACCGCTCCGCATCCCCTGGCGCGACACCGTCATCTACGAAACCCATCTCCGCGGCTTCACCATGCGCCGCGACGACCTGCCGCATCTGGAGCGCGGCACCTTCGCCGGCCTCGCCGATCCCCGCGTCATCGACCATTTCCTCAAACTCGGCATCACCGCCGTCGAGCTTCTGCCCGTACAGGCCTTCACCCAGGACCGCTATCTGCTGGAAAAACGCCTGCGCAACTACTGGGGCTACAACACGCTCGCCTTCTTCGCCCCCGAAGCCCGCTACCTCGCCACCGGCAATCCCGATGAGGTCCGCCAAACCATCAGCCGCCTGCACGCCGCGGGGATCGAGGTCATTCTCGACGTCGTCTACAACCACACCTGCGAGGGCAGCGAACTCGGCCCGACTTTGTCCTGGCGCGGGCTCGACAACGCCAGCTATTACCGCCTCGTGGACGACGCGCCCCGTCATTGCGTGAACGACACCGGCACCGGCAATACCATCAACATCTCCCATCGCCGCGTCCTGCAAATGGTGCTCGATAGCCTCCGTCACTGGGTTGAAAGCCACGGCGTCGACGGTTTCCGTTTCGATCTCGGATCCACACTGGGCCGCGAACCATCGGGCTTCGATCCAAACTCAGGATTTTTCGACGCCATCCTGCAAGATCCCGTGTTGTCACGCGTGAAACTCATCTCCGAACCCTGGGACATCGGACCCGGCGGCTACCAGCTTGGCAATCATCCCGCCGGGTTCGCCGAGTGGAACGATCGCTACCGCGACGGCGTCCGCCGCTTCGTCCGGGGCGACCCGGGCCAACGCGCCGACCTCGCCGCCAACCTCACCGGCTCCGGCGCCCAGTTTGACCATAACCGCCGCCACACATGGGCTTCGGTGAACTTTCTCGCCGCGCATGACGGCTTCACCCTGCACGACACCGCCGCGTACAACGAACGCCACAACGAAGCCAACGGCGAGGACAACAACGACGGCCACGGCGAAAACCTGTCGAACAACTGGGGTATGGAAGGCCCCACCGACGACGAGGGCATCATCGCCCAACGCGAGCGTGTGAAACGCACGGCTTTATCCCTGCTGTTCTATTCCCACGGCACGCCGATGCTGCTGGCCGGCGACGAAATGGGCCGCACCCAGAACGGCAATAATAACGCTTACTGCCAGGATAACGAAACCTCCTGGCTTGACTGGTCCGCCGCCGCGCAACCCGCCGCCCGCGCCTTGTTCGATTTCACCGCCCGCCTCATCGAGGCACGACACGATTGGGCCTCGCTGCGGGGCGGCGCCTTCATGCACGGCGACGTCGAACTCGTGCCCGGCCTGCGCGACATCGCATGGTTCGACGAGCGCGGCCAGGAACTCGGCATGGATGACTGGAATAACGCCGAGGCCCGCCTGCTCGCCGTCCGCCGCGCCGCCAATCGCGACACCCCCTTTGGCCACGGCGTCGGCGTCACCCTGCTGCTGATCAACGCCACCGGGGAGGATCATGAATTCACCCTCCCCAAACCCGATTTCGCCTGGGAAATGCTGACCAACAGCACCAACCCCGAGGCCCCCCGCGAAATGATCACCGCCGAAACCTACACGGTCGGCCATCACGGCGCCGTCCTGCTTGCCACCCTCGCCGACATCGGCGTCGCCGCCCAACCCGCCGCCACCATCGAATCGGTCGCCCATGCGGCGGTGGAACACGTCTCCGAGCCGGCACCCGCGCCTGAACCCGCCCAACCCAGGGAAGACGAGGACCAGCCCGCGTGACCCCGAGCTTCGGCGCCTCTCTCCTCTCCCATAACCGCGCCCGCTTCCGCCTCTGGGCTCCCAACCTCGACGCCGTCACTGTTGAGATCGAAGGCGCGGGCGAGATCGAAGGCGCGGGCGAGATCCAAGACGCGAGCGAACTCCCCATGGCCCGCCTCACGGACGGCTGGTTCGAAACCGAGGCGCCAGCCCATGCCGGCACACGCTACCGCTTCCGCGTCTCACCGGATCTGCTGGTGCCCGACCCCGCCTCCCACGCGCAGGCCGG
>JAYVXQ010000298.1:0-4550 GCA_043785025.1 Acetobacteraceae bacterium | reverse complement strand
CGGCGATCCCGAAGGTCTGGGAAGCACATGTGTTGGATGCGGAAGGACTCGTCGCCGATCCCAGGGCTTATGTATTCGCGATCATCGATGCCTGGCGGGCCGCGGTAAAACGCCGAGATATTTTTATCAATCCAGGCACCCGATACGGCGATCCGCGGCGGGGGATGCTGGATGGTGCGACCTGGCAGGCATCCAGGCTCGTGGTTTGCCGGGCACTCAACCGCTCGCTCGATGCGGAAACCGAGATCACCGGCCTGACGCAACTGCTTGATGGTGCCGATCGCGCCGTCGCGGATCGGGCGGCGAACAATCCCGATCTGCGTTTCGAGACCGCGAAGGGCAGAACACGTATTGTCGTCACGCCGCTTGACCGGCTGGAGGACACGGAAAGTTTGCGCGTGCTGCGCCCGGCCGTTCAGGGAGAATGCCCAAAGCCGGTATTCCCGATCTCTTCCTGGAAGTCATGCGGCGCACCGGTTTCGCCCAGGCCTTCACACATCTCAGTGAACGACAGGCCGGAGTGGAGCATTTTGAGATCAGTCTTTGCGCGGCACTGGTCGCCGGAGCCTGTAATATCGGTATTGAGGCTGTCAGCCGACAGGACGTGCCCGCGCTCAGGCGGGAACGCCTGGCCTGGGTCAGCCAGAATTTCATCCGCCCGGAAACCATCGCGGCCGCCAACGCGCGGATTGTGTCCGCACAGGCGGCGCTGCCGCTCGCCAAACTCTGCGGAGCCGGGGACGTCGCTTCGGCGGATGGCATGCGCTTTACCGCACCCGCGAGCGCTATCCACGCCGGGCCAAACCCAAAGTATTTTGGTCAGTCCCGTGGCGTGACCTGGTACAATTTGTTGTCCAACCAATTCAGCGGACTGAACCGCATCGTGGTTCCCGGCACGCTGCGTGACAGCCTGGTGCTGCTCGCCCTCCTGCTCGCCCTCCTGCTCGAACAGGAAACCGAGTTGGAGCCGGTGGAATTCATGACCGACACCGCCGCGTATTCCGATGCGGTGTTTGGCCTGTTCTGGCTGCTTGGTTACCAGTTCAGCCCGCGACTGGCTGACCTGGGTGACGCCAGGCTGTGGCGGATCGACCGGAAAGCCGATTACGGACCGTTCAACAGTCTTGGTAACAGTCTTGGTAAAGCTACCATCAATCTCGGGCTGATCCGCGAGAACTGGTCCGATATGATCCGCCTGGCTGGATCGCTGAAACTTGGCCACCTAAAGGCGGCCGGGATTATGCGGACACTTCAGGTCAGGGATAAGCCGACCACCCTCGCACGCGCGCTGTCTGAAATCGGCAGAATCACCAAAACGATCCATATCCTGCGTTATATCGACGATCCGATCTTCCGGCTGCGCATCCTGACCCAACTCAACCATACGGAACTGCGTCATCGCCTCGGGCGGCGCATTCATCATGGCGAGCGCGGCGAAATCCGAAGTGCGTTGCGGCAAGGACAGGAAGAGCAGCTCGGTTCCCTGGGGCTCGCCCTGAACGCCGTCATACACTGGAACGCGATCTACATGCAGGAAGCCATTCAACAGGTCAGGCTGAGCGGCATGGCGGTCCATGACGACGACCTCTCTCACCTCTCTCCGCTGATCTGGCGGCATCTCAATTTCCTCGGGCGGTATGACTGCTCCCTGCCTAATACCGTCCTGAACGGCGGTCTCAGGCCGCTCAGAAATCCTACTTCCGCATGGGATTTTTGAATAGCCTTATGCTACTTTTCTGTTCGTCTCAGCGGCACAGGCCTCTACCAGAAAACGGAATTGACATGATAAATCTGTTCGGCACCGCGATCCGAATGGCAACAGATCGAATCTTATTTTTGGCGATCCTCGTCAATTTGGGGTTCTCGTGCATGGGTTGGAGTCTTCCCGCGCTGCCCCTTAACGGCTTGCTTCCGAAACGACTGCGCGCGCGGGTCGGCCAGTTCACGGCGATGTTCTGGTGCCGCTATTTTGTTTGGTCGATGAAAATCAGTGGACGGATCTATTGCGATCTGACGGCGTTGGACGTGCTCAGGAGCGAACCGCGCTTGATCATTGTGTCGAATCACCCCTCCATGTTGGACGCGTTGTTGGTGATTTCGCGTCTCCCGCATATCACGTGCCTCACGAAGGCTTCGCTGTTCAATAATTTTTTCTTCGGCGGCGGTATTCGTCTCGCCGGATATATTCGTAACGACGCGCCGCGGCAGTTGTTACGCGAGGCCGCGGACGTCCTCACCGACCCCGGAATCCGCCAGATACTGATTTTTCCAGAAGGCACCCGCTCGGCCCCCGGCTCCCTGAGCCCGTTCCGGCCGGGCTTCGCGGCGATCGCGCGTCGCGCCGGAG
The DNA here is from genome assembly GCA_043785025.1 of Acetobacteraceae bacterium. Taxonomy (GTDB): domain Bacteria; phylum Pseudomonadota; class Alphaproteobacteria; order Acetobacterales; family Acetobacteraceae; genus Rhodopila. Next base: position 2,203 of record JAYVXQ010000298.1, on the reverse strand, counting down.
CGATTATTCAAACCGTGCTGATCGAGATCAATTCCCCCTATCTCGGTAAAACATGGCCGCTCTTCCGGGCCCCGGAATTTCCTCTGATCTACCGCGTCAGACTAGGACGCCGCTTTACGGTATCCGGCAGCCCGCAGGATTTCACCGCGATGCTGGAACGCTATTTTCGCCAGGAGCTCGCCTTGCCCGCCGTGGAGCCGGCCGCTTGAAAACCGAACCGCCACCCAACACGCATCTGGTCCTGATCCCGTCGTACAACACCGGCCTCCGGCTTACGGCGACGGTGCTTGAGGCGCGGCGCGCCTGGCCGGTTGTATGGGTCGTCATTGACGGCAGCACGGATGGTTCGGAGACAGAAATTGAGGCGTTGGCCACCCGTGCAGACGGCCTACGCATACTGAAATTGCCGCGCAACAGCGGTAAAGGCGCGGCCCTCTCGCACGGCATGCTGCTGGCCCGCGCGGCCGGATTCACCCACGCCCTCGCGATGGACGCGGATGGCCAGCATCCCGCGAGCGAGATCCCGGTGTTCATGGCGGAATCGGCCAGGCGGCCGGAAGCGATGATTCTCGGCGTTCCCCTGTTCGATGACAGCGCGCCGGCGTTGCGCGTTCGCGGCCGGCGCATTTCGAACTGGTGGGCGAACCTGGAAACGGGCGGCGCGATTGGCGATTCCTTGTTCGGGTTCAGGGTCTACCCGATCGAGCCTCTGATCGGCGCCATGTCGGAAACGCGCTGGATGCGCCGGTACGACTTCGATGCCGAAGCGGCGGTCAAACTTGTCTGGCGGGGCGTGCCAACGGTCAATATCCCCGCGCCGGTTCGTTATTTTCGCGCCGAGGAAGGTGGGGTCTCCCATTTCAAATACGGCCGCGACAATGTGCTTCTGACCTGGATGCATATTCGGCTGGTCCTGACGGCCCTGTTCCTCAGGCCCCGCTTCCTGTTTCGGCGCCAGCCGGCGCCGGCGAGAAAGACTGGCGCAGAGACACGGCTGTAAGCCCGCGATCGGCGATCGCGCCCAACAGTCGGGGCAAGGTCTCCACCGCCGCACGGCCACCAGAGGGACCACCGTCGTGCAGCACGAGAATATCCCCCGCTGCCAGCCCGCGGCGCAATCTCGCCAGGACCGCGTCGGCATTGGCCGGTACCCCGTCGCGACCCCGCCGCGTCCAACTGACGAGCGACAGACCGAAACGTCCCAATACCGATTGCAGCCAGGGACCGCGTATGCCCATCGGCGCGCGGAAGAAGATTGGCGCCCTTCCGGTCAGTCCCGTCAACAGGTCCTGCGCCCGCCCGATCTCCAAGGCGAGAGCGGCCGGCCAGCGAAACGCGAAACTGTTTAGGTGCCGGAACGTATGGTTCTCGACGGAGTGCCCGCGCGCGGCGATTTCGCGCACTAATCCGGGATCGCGCGCCGCGCGGGATCCGATGCAGAAAAAACTCGCCGTCGCGCCATGACGATCCAGAATGTCGAGCACGCGCGGCGTGCCAACCGGGTCGGGTCCATCATCGAAGGTCAGCGCGACCTCGCCGCGCGCGCGCGCGCGACCCGGCGCGCGGCGGATATTTGGCCCAAGTAACCGGCTGCGCGGCGACAGGCAGGCAGTTGTTAAAACGGCGTGATTGGCGGCCATGGCGGCAAGAGCCCAGGGCCAGTTACCCCATTCGGCGGCGAGACCCGCGAGCGCGGCCGTGTGGACCGCGGCCGACCCGGCAATCGCGGGGGGCATGCGCTTCAGGGCAAACCGCCAATTTTCGATCACGGCTCCCGCACCGCGACATACGCAGCGACGGCCTGACGGAGTTGCGACCGCGACAGCCGTGGCAAGTTCCGGAACCGGCAGCGCCGATAGGCATATTCGGCGCCAAACAGGATGAGCATCGACGGCATGTCGAGGCCGTTTACAAAAAACGACCAAATCGCGGGCGGCGCGAATATCAGCAACAGCACGGACCCGGCAAGCTGCGCGGCCGCGAACCCGGCCCATAATACCGTCACATTGCGCGTGTAACGGACCAGTTCCGGCGGCAAGTTCCCCCGCGACGCCCGCGCGATCTTCGTCACGACCGGGGTACGTCCCGGACGGAGCGATCCGGCGAACAGGATCGACAACGCCAAAAACAGAAACGCATGGGTCAATCCGGACCAGGTTCCAATCGCCAGGCGATCGGCTGTAAGTCCGAGCCAGAGCACCGC
>JAYVXQ010000297.1:0-14206 GCA_043785025.1 Acetobacteraceae bacterium | reverse complement strand
AATGTTTTTCTCAATCGCACGGCCGCGCATCAGCGCTTCAACTTCCGACAGGATCTTCATCGGTGAACACGGGATGTGTTCCACCTCCAGCTTTCCGGACTCGATCTTGGAGATATCCAGAATGTCGTTCAAAATCTGCAACAGTTGTTCACCGTTTCGACGAATGATCTGAACGTAGTTGATGCGTTCGTGGTCGCTTCGTGCGGGGCCTTGCAGCAGATCGGCATAGCCGAGAATGGCGGTCATCGGCGTGCGGATTTCGTGGCTCATATTGGCGAGAAAGCGGGATTTCGACCGGCTTGCGTCTTGCGCCTGCTCCACCGCGACAGCCAGGCGGGCGCAGGTCATCTCGATCTCAGCCGTCAGATGCTCGTTGCGCAAACGCGAAAGCAGCGCGTCGCGCAATCCCGCGGCGGTGCGGCGCAGGAACGAGATCAGAACGAAAAAGAACAGCAGCGTCAGGAAACCAAGGCCGATGCCGGCCCGGCTTCCGGAAAAAATCAGGTAGGACAGCGCCGTTGGCACGATCGTGACGAACAGGAACGGCCGGCCGGCGGCGGGCAGAGCAGTATAAGAACTAACGGACGTCGCGGCGACCCCACCCATGACGCAAAACGTGAAGGCACGCATTTCCTGATTGTCGTAAGGGACCAGAAAGCCGCCGAAATAGCTCCATAACAGTCCGGTCACCACGGCGATCGCGGTAACCTGCTTCAGCCGGCGCGAAAGCACCGCGGCATTGGCCTGCGGTGCCCGCGATTTGGAATCGGCGGCGAGGCGCGCGCGTATCCCGGAAATGGCCAGTATCCCGGCGAGCCAAAGCAATAAAGGTGTCCGCGCCACCTCGTTCCACATCACCGCGACGGAAAACAACGCGACGACCATGTTGGCGGTCGCGGCGATAGGAACCTGTCCCGTCGCGATCAACAGCAACGCGCGCCGCAATTCGGTCGCCTGGCCGGCGGTTAACGCCCCCGCGTCCGGATCAGTCTTATCGACATGAGCCCATGCGCGCAGTGACCGCGCGGCCGCGATCGTTTTGGCAAAGACGTGGATCGAGGCGCCCTCCTGAGTGCCGCGCCTTTCGACAGGACGCGATGACTGGCTGGATACACCGAAATTAATGTCCAGACTGTTTCAATACACGCGGAATTGATGGCCATTGATCCGGGACCTGATTACGAATGTAGACCCACATGCACCGACAACAGTATTCAACCGGAGTTTACTCATGAATACGGATCACCCCACGCGGCGCGCCGCGCCCATGAACGGCACCAGCAAAAGAACAAAAGCGGTAAACCCAGCGGAAACAACGATCAGCGGACCCAACTGGCGGTCAAACACATGCTCATACAGCAACGACCCCAACGTATCCGACAAGGGTTGCGCGAGATTAATGACCGACATCATCGCGGCGAACGTAAAACCCTCCGCGCCTTTCGGACAAACCGTCGCGGCCAGGCTGAGCGTCGCGATGTTCGCGATCATCGCCGCCACGCCGCCCATGAAATAAATCACCATGGCGCTAATCGGACCCGCCAACCCGAGATACGCCAGCGTCGAACCCGCCCCCGCGATCAGCGACAGGATCAGCAAATCGCGGCGCGGCAGCCGATACAGCGCGAACCGGTAAAACAGGCCGCCGGCAATCCAACCCAATGCCGTCACCGCCGACAAAGCGCCGATAAAGGGTTGCGAAAACCCCAACCCATCCGTCAGCGTAAAATACAGCGGCGTCCCAAATCCTGGGCTGAAATAATAACAGAACAGAAATATCGCGATAATCCATAAATCTCGATCTTTGGTCGACGCGCGCAGCCCGTGTAACGCCCGCGTGAAGCCGGCGCGGTCGATCGCGGCGGGCTGCTCGTACACCAAACGCGTAACCGCCAGCACCGCCAGGGACGCCACCGCCGCGATGCAAGCCGCGGCCCGTAATGCGCCCTCCGATGACAACGCTCCGGTCAACCAGCCGCCAGCCAGCGACGCGGCGATCGCGGCGGCGTTGAACCACAGCCATTGCTGGTTGACGAAGGCCGCGCTGGCATCGAGCCGCTGGCCGTTTTCAACCAGCAAAGCGCCGCAAACCGTACTGGCCATCGCCAACGCGACCGCCGTGACGACCAGCGCCGGAATGATGGCGGCGGATGAAGCGGCGCTCGCGACGAACGCGTAACCGGCGGCGGTCCCAAAGCTCGCCAGCACCAGATACGACCGCCGCCGCGATCCCAGGATGGGCAGAAAGTCGGACACCAGCCCATACAGCGGCTTAACGATCCAGGGGATATCGAGCACCGCCAGCGACGCGCTGATCTCCACCGGACCCCAGTTTCTTGTTTCCTTGAGGAAATGACTGAGCGGCTGCCAGACGATCCCGGATTTGGCCTGCCCCATACCCTCCACGGCATAGACGACGGCGAAAAACAGCAGCAGGCGCGTCAGATCGGGGGAACGGGTCAGACGTGCTGCCCGCCGTTGATGTGGATCTCCGCGCCGTTGATATAGGCCGACGCCTCGGAACAAAGGAAGAAGATGGTTTCCGCGACCTCCATCGGTAAACCCGATCGCCGCATGGGAACCTCGGCCGCGACGAGCTGGTCCGTGCCGGCCGACAGGATAGAGGTTTCGATCTCCCCCGGCGCGATGGCGTTGGCGCGCACACCCCGGCCGCCGAATTCATGCGCGAGTTCCCGCGTCAACGCGGCGAGGCCCGCCTTCGACGCGGCATAGGCCACGCCCGCGAAGGGGTGAACGCGCGATCCCGCGATCGAGGTGACGTTGACGATCGACCCCCGCGCCGCCTCAAGCCGCGGCAGCACGGCGCGGGCGAGCAGCGCGGTGGAGATCAGATTGACGTTGATCACCCGCGTCCAGGTCGCGGCGTCCGAGTTCAGCACGCCAAGGCGCTCCCCATCGGGGCCTTTGGGCGAAATGCCCGCGTTGTTGACCAGCGCGTGCAATTTACCGTCGGGCAGCCGCGCGCTGACGGTCTCGGCCAAAGCGGCGATGCCGTCCAGATCGGCGAGGTCGGCCTGAATATGCGCGTCACGCGCGGCGGGCCAGCCGCAATCCTCCGAGAACGGTTGGCGCGAGACCGTCAGAATACGCCAGCCGCGCTGCTGGAACAGCTTGACCGTGGCGTGTCCGATCCCCCGGCTGGCGCCGGTCAGCAGCATGGTGCGTCGCGTTTCGGGCATCGCGGCCTCCTGTGTGTGGGGCTGCGGTAAGATGCGAGTGTGGCGGCCATGCGGCAAGGGGAGGTCGCGGCGTTACCCCCAACCATCCGTGGACCTGATCCACCATGACAGCCTATGATCGCGACATCCCAAATGGAGAGCACCATGAGCGAGTCAGGCAAAATCGCCGTCATCGTCGGCAGTCTTCGCAAGGACGCGTTCAGCCGCTTCACCGCTCAGGCGTTAGTCGCCGCGGCACCCGCTGGCCTGACCTATCAGATCGTGGAGATCGGGGCCTTGCCGCTGTATAACGCCGATGACGATCCCGCCCCTCCCGCCGCATGGGTTTCGTTTCGCGATCAGGTCAAACCAGCGATTGGCGTTTTATTTGTCACGCCGGAATATAACCGCTCGGTGCCCGCCGGACTGAAAAACGCCATCGACGTCGGATCGCGCCCCTATGGGCAGAGCGTATGGGGCGGCAAAGCGGGCGCGGTGATGACGATTTCCCCCGGCGGCATCGGCGGTTTTGGCGCCAACCATCATTTGCGGCAGTCGATGGTTTTTTTAAACGTATTGATGATGCAACAGCCCGAGGCCTATGTCGGTGGCATCGCCGGCGTGTTCGATGAGGCTGGCAAGGTCACGAACGAGGGCACTCTGGGGTTCTTCAAAACCTTCATGACCGCCTACGCGGCATGGGTCGAGACGCACCGGCCGCGCGGTTAACCTGCGATCCAATCAGGTCGACACGCCTGATCGAAAAAAGATGCTCGCCCAAACCAATAGTTAGAGTGGTTTCCATGAGCCAACGCGATCGGAAAGCGCTCTGGCGAGCCATCCGATCAGGTCGACACGCCTGATCGGATACAAACAAATATTGAGCACGTTGACCCATAACCCGCCTGATAGGAAAAAAGATTAAGGCGCGTGTTCCGCCGGTTTTGACCGGAACACCACAACGCAAAGCAGAATGGCGCTCAGCAATACGGCTGACGCCGTGAAGCGGCTCAACGCCAGGCCTCCCGCGTTCAGGGGCTTGTCCAGATAATCCCCAACCACGGCGCCCAACGGGCGGGTGAGGATGAACGCAGCCCAGAACAGAAAGACCCGGGACACGCTGGTGCGATAATACGCGGCCGTGATGATCGCCAGCAGCGCGCCGAAGATCAGCGCCGCGCCGCGGTACCCAAGACCCGCGCTGTTCGCCGTCCAATCCCCCAGCGCCGTGCCCAGGGTTTGCGAGAACATGATGGTGATCCAATAAAACATTTCAGCTCGCGGCGAGTGGATCGTATCCGTCGACACCGCGCCCAGGGTCCGATACCACAGCGCCAATGACCCCAGCAGCAGCGCGAACAACAAACCTGAGCCGCCCGCGTAACCAATGCCCAACGAACGGTCGGCGAAATCGGCGAGCGTGGTGCCAACGGTCGTGGTGGCGATAATCGTTGTCCAATACAACAACGGATGAAACCGCGCGGTTTTGATTTGCGCCGCCACTGCGATCAGGCAAATCATCGCGAAGATGACCGTGCTAACCAAATATCCCAATTTAAGCGACATCGAGACCGCGTCGCCCCCGGTTTCGCCCAATGTGGTGGCCAAAATTTTGGTGACCCAGAAAATCAAGGTGGCCTGAGGCACTTTGCTGACGGCGCGATCCATGGGCGAAATCACCGCAGTCTGGAGTGGGACGATGGCTATTCGGGACCCGGTAATCCGCTGACCAGCCCGAACCCGCGCCGCCCGCATGTAAAATCGTTCATCCGCGAGCCCAAAACACCAATCGTTACGAAACCAGTCGAAATCACCCCACCGCCGCCTGAACCCAGCGCGCCCATGCCAGCACCGCGCGATCCTCACCCCGCCGCCCCACGATCTGAATGCCCAACGGCAGCCCATTCGGACCATACCCCGCCGGCACCGTCACGCACGGCCCATGCAACGACGTCCAAATATAATTAAACGCCGGATCGCCGGTCCAATCCAAACCCGCCGGAGCCTCCCCCGGCGCCGAGGGCGTGATCAACACATCCAACCCCGCCATCGCGGCCGGAAAATCGCGCTGGGTTTTGGCGAAAACGCCATACGCCTCGGACAATGCCATTTCCGGCTGCGACAACCCGAATTCCAGCCGCTCACGCAGGATCGCGCTAATCTGGTCCGCGTGATGGGCGAGCTCCCAACCCAAAGCGCGCGCGGATTCAGCATTCATGACAATCGGATGCGCGGTGACAAGCTCGGCGAAATGCGCCGGCAACTCGCGGTTTTCCACCGTGGCGCCCGCTTTGCGCAAAGCCGCCTCAACCCGCGTCAGCAACGCATGAGTTTCCGGCAATGCCGCGTCCCACGTGGGCGACCGGCAAATCCCGGCCTTGGGCGCGCGGCCCGGTTTGGCGTCGGGATTGCCAAGATGCCAGCCCGAAACGGCGGAGGCCACATAAGCGCAATCCGCGACCGACCGGGCAATGACCCCCACGGTATCCAAACTATCCGCCATCACCTTCATCCCAATCCGGCTGATCAACCCAAAACTGGGCTTGTAGCCGACAACGCCGCAATACGCCGCCGGCCGGATGATGCTGCCCGCTGTCTGGGTGCCGAACGCCGCGGGGAACATACAATCAGCGACCCCCGCCGCCGAGCCCGACGACGATCCGCCCGGCGTGTGACCCGGATTGGCCGGATTGGCCGTGGGACCAGGTTTGCGCGTGGCGAACTCCGTCGTCACGGTCTTGCCAATGACGACCGCACCCGCCGCTTTGGTCCAGGCCACCGCCGCCGCATCCGCCCTCGGCCGCCAGCCCTCCCATATCGGAGACCCATATCCACTGGGCATGTCCGCCGTATCCAACACGTCTTTCACGCCGATGGGTATGCCGTGCAGCTTGCCAGGTGCCGCATGCACGGCCCGCGCGGCGGCCGGATCGTGATGCGCGAACGCATGGATCACCGGCTCGCGCACCGCGATATGCGCGAGGCAGGACTCCAACAACTCCCCCGGTTTCAGCGTGCCCGCGTCGATCCGATGCGCCGCCTCGGTCACGGTCAGTTCGTGCGGGGACTGTGACATGGCGGGAACTCCGGTGCGAAAATGAAGCCAACAATCCAGTCTGGCGCGCGGCGGCCTGACGGTCCATCCTCCGGTCATGGACGAAGCTGAATCTCATGCGCCGATCCGGGTTGGCACGGGTCCGGGAGGCACCGTGACCTACTGGGTCGATGGGCCGCCGGAAACATTGCCGCCGGTCGCGCGCCGCGATCTGGAACGGGCATGGGATGCCGCCCGCCGCGCCGCGTTGCGCGAACAATGCGGCGAAGCGCGCGTCTTCCGGTTCCGCCGCCCCGACGGTGAGCATTCCGATCTCATTCTGGCCGATCGCGACGCCAATTGTTGGGCCGCGGCGCTGGATGCCCTGTATGGCATAGGCACGCGTCACGGCTTGTCCCTCTGCCTCCGCCTCCTCGCCCTCATCGACCTGCTGGCCCAATCGCCTTGGGCTGTCCCGCTACTCCGGCTGGCACGCGATGGAGCGCAGCCCGATCCCCTCCTGCTGCAGGCCGCCGCGACCGAGCCACTGACGCCCGAGGCCCGTTTCGACCCGGCGGGGTTCCGCGCCCGCCTGATCCGTTCGTGTCCCCCCCCAACGCCTGACAGGCGTTCTTCCCCCCCAACGCCTGACAGGCGTTCTTCATCCCCAACGCCTGACAGGCGTTCTTCATCCAATCGCCTCACAGGAGCTTCCGTATGAGCCGCGCCTTTTCCCGTTTGTCCCTGGCGGCCGCGCCGTTGCTTCTGCTGGCCTTGCCAGCGTGCTCCATGATGTCGGCGATCGGCGGCGGCGACGCGCGGGTCGACGCGGCGACGCGCACCGCCTGCCGCCAGCGGACCAATGAAATCTACGATCAACGCGCCCGGGCTGAGATTTACGCCCCGGCGTCCGGCGTGAACACGCCCTCATCCTCAAACTACGGCGCCGGCTCCACCAATCGCGGCCTGTCCGAGCAATTCGCTTACGGCAAGCTGCAATCGGAGTGCGAGCGCAACAGCAGCAGCGAGGTCGACCGCTCCGATCAGTTGCTGTCACCCCTGAACCGGGCGCGCTGATCGGAGCGTGGCCGATCTCGCCGCGATCAAAAATGTCCTGGCGGGCCGTAACGCGCGGATCTTTTACTCGGGCAGCGTGGTGTGTTGGACCGGATCGTGGATCCAGCGGATCGCCACCGATTGGATGGCGTGGGAGCTGACGCATTCCGCCTTCTGGGTCGGGATCATCGCATTCTGCAATCTGGTGCCGTCGGTGGTGATCTCGCCAATCGCGGGCACGGTCGCCGACCGCATGGACCGGGTGAAACTGACGATGGCGTCGCAATACGTGGCGATGGCGCAGTCGGTGGTGTTGATCACATTGATCATGACCGGAACGATCCGGATCGAATACATGGCGCTGCTGTCGTTCTGCAACGGCGCGGCGGAGACGTTCGCGCAGCCCGCGCGGCAATGCCTGATCCCCGGCCTGGTGCCGCGGCGGTTCCTGCCGGGGGCGGTGGCGCTGAACAGCCTGACCTATAACGTCGCGCGCTTCGTGGGACCGGCGATCTCGGGGCCGATGATCGCGGCCTGGGGCGTGGTGCCGTCGATCGCCGTCAACGCCATCGCGTTCTTCTACGCCAGCGTGACGATGTCGATGCTGCGGCTGGATCCGGCGGTGCGGATGGGCACCCGCGGCGGCGGCTCGGTGTTGCACGACGCGTTGGAGGGGGTGCGCTATGTCACCCGCCATCCCGGCATCGGCCCGCTGCTGTTCTTCGCCGCGACCGTGGGGATGACCTTGCGCGCGGTGGGGGAGATGCTGCCGCCCTTCGTCTCGATCCAGTTCGGGCGCGGCGCCGAGGGGCTCGCGACCCTGGCCAGCGCGATGGGCTGTGCGGCGATGGCCGGTGGTTTCCTGGTCGCGATCCGCGGCCGGATCGGCGGATTGACGCGCCTATCGGTCGGCTGCGGGCTGGCCTTGGCGGTGGCGACGGCGGGCTTCGTCGCGACCGGCTCGTTCCCGTTCGGCGTGATCTGCATCGCCGCGATGGGGGCCGCGACCACGATGCACGGGATCTCGTGCCAAACGTTGATGCAGAATTCGGCCGCGCCGGCGATGGTGGGACGCGTGCTGAGCCTATGGGGCATGATCACGCGCGCCGCGCCCGCGATGGGCGCGCTGATCTACGGCGCGGCGGCGGAAATGTTCGGCCTGCGCGTCCCGGTCCTGATCGGCGTCACGATCTGCATCCTGGTCTGGGCTTTGACCCGTTCCAAACTGCGGCGCCTGGAACCGGCGCTGGAGGGGGAGGCCGTGACGGCCGCTCTGGCCTCTGAGCCGCGGGTGCCGTAAAAGCACCGGAGTTGTTGCAAAGGGAGACATCCATGGCTGGTATCATCCGCACTGAGCCCGGTGCGATTCTATCCAAAGCCGTCGAATATCATGGCTTCGTGTATTTGCCGGGCATCACCGCCCGCGACACCAAGAAAGACATCAAAGGTCAGACCGAGGACGTTCTGGCCCAGATCGACGCGATGCTGGAACATCACGGCACCGACAAAACCCGGCTGCTGCAGGCGGTGATCTGGGTGAAGCACATCAAGGACCGCGGATTGATGAACGAGATCTGGACGCCGTGGCTGCCCAAGGGCGGCGCGCCGGTCCGCGCCTGCGTGCAGGCCGAGATGGCGGCGCCGGACATCCTGGTGGAGATCATGGTCACCGCGTGTAAGTAAGCACGCCGGCGCGGCCGCGCTTTCCGAAAGGGGGCGCGGCTGTGTTTTGGGGGAACTGGGCGGTGTCGTGTGCCTCGCGCATCAAACCGGAATGCCGCACGCCGTCATGATGCGGCGCGTGAGGCGGTCGAAATCGTGGCCGCACTCCTGCACCGCCTTTTGATGGCCACCAAAAGCCCCATCCGCCGGTTTCAATTGAAACATTGGCTTTCGCGCCTCCTGGGCAAGCGGCATCAACGACCGGTAATCCTTCAACATCGCGAGGCAATGCGGATCAGCGTCCACGCTGCCTGATGGCTCGGAGGGATCTTCCAAAATCTCCCGCATATACGCGGATGGAATGCGATCGATCCATCGACCGAACGCGCGCGCGGGCCTGCCGGATTGCGTCGCATGGCGCATGACGATGTATCCGGCCGGAGCCATGTCGCCCGCCGGCAGTATAAGCGCGGGATCAGGATTTTTCAGGCGCGATGCACGCCAGGTTTCGCGCCAGGTTCGCAACGCGGGCCCCATATTCCCCAGACCTTGCAGGGAAAACAGGTCGGCACCGAGCGGCACCACCACATGATCGCACCCCAATAACACAGCCCGATTGAGTGAGCCGAGATTGGGTCCGACGTCAATCAACGCGACTGTCGCGCCGGCCTGTGCCCCGGCCGCCGCGATCGCGCGGGCGAACGTGCTCATGACCCGGAATGACCGCTCCTCGCCATTGGCGCATCGTGGCCAGGCATCCGACAACGTGTCTTCAAATCCTGAAAGGCGCAGGTCACCAGCCAATAATCCGATATTCGTATCGATGTCCTGAACAATCGCGGGAACGATGTCACCGGTTCCCCGAAACTGGGGGGACAAAGCGCCATGGATGGTATTCGCCGCGTCATTGGCCCAAAGCGATTCCAGCCGTTCCTCGTCCAGAAACATGCTGGTCAAATTCGCCTGAGGATCCAGGTCGACGGCGAGCACGGGAACACTGAGCTCCGCCAGCATCCAGGCGACGTGATAGACCAGCGAGGTCTTTCCCACCCCGCCCTTATTGTTAAAGAAACCAATCGTTTTCATACGGCAGCCCAGATCGTGCAGTGAATGAAACTGGGTTCGACTTTGAATTCAGGTGGCGGATTACCGTTATTGGCGAGCGCCGCGCGGGCCCGCGGAATACCGGATCCAAAACGTTGCACAAAACCCAGAGCTTTCGCGGCTTCGTTGAGCGCGGGATTGCGGTAATCGGTGATGCCGTTTTGACCGGACAGCGCGGCTGTGACGGCGCCATAAGGACCGCCGGGACTGGTGATTTCCACGCGGTCGCTGAACCATGTCAGACGCACGGGCGCGGCGGTGCCCTCATAATTACGATGAATGATCGCGTTGCGCGCCAGCTCCCGCAACGCGATCACCGGATAGGTCGCCTGGTCATTTTGTTTCGCGTCCGACAGATCAGCGCGCACCTCGATGTTAGCCTGGATCACTTCATCGATACGGGTCATCATGTCCGTGAGTGTTCCGTCGATTTCTCGATGGTTTTGCACGATGTCGCCGATGTCGGGGCCGGGATAGCGAACGAACTGCACGAAGGCGCCCGGCAGCCATGCACGCGGGCTTTTGCCGCAAATGAGCAGCCCAACGGCCGTGGCCCGATCGTCGGGCGCCAACAGGCGCAGCGCGCGTAATTGGTCCTTCTCGTCACGTCCATTTTCCGCCAGCACGTCGCGGGCGATGATGGCGGGCAGATATTCGGCGCTGAAACGTATCAAATCCAGATCGCTCATCGTGGTTCCCGCGACCGGCTGCTGATCAAACGGCAAGATGCCCCAGCGGCGTTTCTCCGTCAGACGGCGTTCCTCCTCGGCGGTCGCGAAGCCTCGGCGAGGTCCCACGCGGACGCAGACACGGCCTTTGTATTTCAGCGGCGGGTTGTCGGATGGTTCGACCTCCACGATCGCCATCGCGCATCCATCCAGAACGTGGCGCCGGACATGAAGCACCGGGAATGGTGAGATCGCGCCGTCGGTTCGAAAACCGGACAGGCTTTGCAGCAACGTCTCATCGATCGTGGCGTTGGCGCAATCGCCATTGTCGTGGACACCGACATACAGAACTCCGGTTGCGCGTCGATCCGGAAGATCATTGGCGAAGGCGCAAAGCGCTTCCCCAATCTTGTCTTTATTGGCATGGCCGCTCGTCCGCTCGACGTGATCGGATTCGAGATCACGGAGATAACGGCGAAGGTCGTCGTCGGACAGCATGCGTGGACTCCAGCCAGCAATGACCAGCTTGCGCGGAAGGCTAACAGCCATCCTATTTTGGGTCACCCCCACGCCCTCGACTGAGCAGGCGGATACGCTGACGGTGGAGGTCTATGGTCTCGATGTTTTCTCAACTCTTCGCCGTCCCGATATCAATTGACGCTCCACCATTCCGGGAGGCGATACCCCCCCACCAACGAAAATTCCATCGCCCGCCCCAACAAACCCTTGCCAGCCGCCACGCGCGCGGCGACCATCCCTGACCCCGACCGCCCACCAGGAGCGTTCCCGATCACGATAACGTCCCCCTCAACCCATGAAGACTGACGCGCCCGCTCCCCCCGCGACGGACGCCCCCCGGACAAAGCGCGCCAACCGCGACTACCGCCTGGATTTCTTCCGCGGCCTCGCCCTCGTGTTCATCTTCATCGATCACATCCCCGACAACATCGTCGCCAATTTCACCCTCCGCTCCTTCGCTTTGTGCGACGCGGCCGAAGTGTTCATTTTCATCTCCGGCTACACCGCCGCCCTGGCCTATGGGCCGATTTTCGAGCGGGAGGGCGTGGCGATGGCCTTCGCCCGCATCTACCGCCGTGTCTGGCAGCTTTATGTCGCGCATCTCTGTCTGTTCATGATCTTCAACGCCGAGGTCGCCTATACTCTGAAGTATTTATACAATCCGCTGTTCGCGGACGAGTTGCAGGTCGGCGATTACCTGGACAACCCGGGCGAGGCATTCATCCGCGTCCTGCTGTTACAGTTTCAGCCAACATTGCTGAATATTCTGCCGCTCTACATCATTCTTCTCCTGGTCTTGCCGCTGCAGATCCTGGCCTTGCGCCGCCATATTTTATGGGGCCTCGCGCCCTCGGCGGCGCTGTGGCTGGCGGCGAACCTGCTCGGCTGGAATCTGCCGGGCTATCCCGAAGGCCGATTCTGGTATTTCAACCCCCTGGCGTGGCAGTTCCTGTTCGCGATCGCGGTCGCCTTGAGCATGGTGCGCGGGCGCATGGTATGGCCCCGCTGGCTGCCAGCCGCCGCCCTGATCTACGCCATCGCCGCGGGCGGCGTGTCGATGTCGCACACGCTGCACGAGTTCATTCCCTGGATACCGCGGTTTCCGTATTTGGCCGATTCATGGACCGAGAAAACCATGCTGCCGCCCTTGCGGCTCGCCAGCGTGATGGCCCTGGCGGTGCTGGTATCGGAGTGGGTGCCCCGGGTCGGCCGCCGTTTCACCGGCGGCGCGGGCTGGTGGTTGGTCTTATGCGGGCAAAACTCGCTGGAGGTGTTTTGCCTCTCGATCGTTTTGGCCGTGCTGGCGAATTTCTTGCTGAGTCTGGCGGGATATGGCCTGATGGTGCAAATCGCGGTCAATCTGGGGGGTTTGCTGGTGATGATCGGCTTCGGGCTGTTCCTGGCCTGGTTCAAGGCGGGGGGCACCTTGCCGCCGCCGCCGCGTCCCACGGGAGCCGACGCGTGAGCCGCATTTGGGCGCTTGTCCTGTGCGGGCTGATGGCCGTGCACACCGCCGCCGCCGCCCCGGTCGACCCGGTGATCTGTCCGATGTCGGACCCGTTCGTGATCGCCAGGGACCAACTGCCGCGCACCGCCGCCGCCGTCGTGGCGGGCAAATTGTCGATCCTCGCATTGGGTGGCGCGGCCACGGCGGGCGGGCCCGCGCATGGCAATGAATACACCTACCCGGCACGGCTGGCGGCGCGATTGAACCAGGCCTTGCCCGCCGTGAACACCGAGGTCGTGGTGATGGCCGCCGCGCGCCAATCCGACAACGGGTTCGAAACGAAACTGGCGGCCTATTTGGCCGAGCGGAAGCCGGCGTTGGTGATATGGGGGCCGGGCGCGACCTCGGCGGCCGTGAACGGCGATCTGGACACGTTCAGCACCAGCGTGTCATCGACGATCGGCACAATCCGCGCGGGCGGCGCGGACCTTGTCCTGATGTCGCTGCAATACGCGCCAAGCGTGTCGCGGCTGTTGAACCTGGCGCCATACCGGGCGACGGTGATGCTGAGCGCGAACGAGACTGGCGTCCCGGTCTTTGATCGGTATGATCTGATGCGGCTTTGGAGCGATACGGGTTTCATCGATCTGGACGCCACCGATCCCGGCGAGCGTGTGCGGGTGGCGCGAAAATTATACGACTGCATGGCCCAAATTCTTTCGAATGGGATTGTCGATGCCGTTAAGTGATCGTGTTTTTCCGCGTGTCGCCCTGTGCGTCGCCGCTGCGCTGATGGTTCTGTGTCCCGGTTTGGCACGGGCGGACGATGAACGCTGTCCCGCGGCGGGCTTGGTGTCGTTGCGGTTGCCGGTGGTGCGGGCGGCGCTGGCGCATGGGCGGGCGGTGACGATGGTCGCACTCGGGTCGTCCTCTACACAAGGGGCCGGGGCGGCGACGCCCGATGGTGCCTACCCGGCGCGGCTGGAGGTTTTGTTGCGCCGTGTTTGGCCAAATGCCGCGATCACCGTGGTCAATCGCGGCGTGGGCGGGCAGGACATCGATGGGATGCTCGCGCGGTTGCAGGACGATGTATTGGCGCTGCACCCGGATCTGGTGATCGTGCAGGCGGGCGCCAACGCGGCGATGAAGGGGATGGACCCCGCCGGGTTCGCCGCGATGCTGGATGAGGCCGTGAAGCGGATTTTGACCAGCGGCGGCGACGTCATCCTGATGGATAACCAGCGCGCGCCCAGGATATTGGGCGTGGCGGGGGGTGAGGTGTATGACGAGGTGATCGCGCGTGAGGCGCAGGCCCGCCACGTCTCCTTATTCTCGCGCGGAACCCTGATGCGGCAGTGGCAGGCGGCCGATCCGACGTCGGTGGATATGATCGGGTTGGACGGAGTGCATCACACGGATCGCGGCTACGCGTGCATCGCGGCGGCGATGGGGGATGCGATTATCGATGCGAGCTTGCGGCCGGTGACGGAGGTGAAGGCGGCGCGGCGGTGAAGGTAAGGGGCGCTGCCCCTTAACC
>JAYVXQ010000296.1:0-14210 GCA_043785025.1 Acetobacteraceae bacterium | reverse complement strand
ATGCCTCGGATGTCAGGATCCTGGTGCCGAAAGCGACGGCGTCTCTGGCCGATCTGTCGGATGAGGAATGCGCGCAAGCCGATGGGCTGATGATCTTGCGGTATAAAGTGACGGAGAAGGACCTCGCGCGGTTTCCCAAACTGCGGTTCGTGTGCCGCATGGGTGTGGGCTATGACGGCATCGATCGCGTGGCCTGCGCGGCGCGGCAAATCGTGGTGTTGAACGTTCCCGATTACGGCACGACCGAGGTCGCCGATCACGCGATGGCGCTGGCCCTGGCGTTGCGGCGGGGGTTGTTGCTGCATCTGGAGACGCAGCGGGCGGACCCTCCGGCGCCGTGGAAATACATCAACGATCCGCTGGTGAAACGGAACGGGGTGCAAACATTCGGCATCGTCGGCATGGGGCGGATCGCGACCGCCGTGGCGTTGCGCGCCAAGGCGTTCAATTTCCGGGTGATGTTTTACGATCCGTATTTGCCGAACGGGACCGAGCTCGGGTTGGGCGTCTTGCGCGCGAAATCTCTGGCCGAGCTGCTGGGTCAGACCGATACGCTGTCGGTGCACACACCGTTGAACAGCGAGACGCGGGGCATGTTGGGGCTGAAGGCATTGTCGCTGCTGCCGAAGGGCGCGGTGGTGGTGAACACGGCGCGGGGTCCGATCATCGACATCGACGCTTTGGCCACCTTGTTAAAAAGCGGGCACCTGTCCGGGGTCGGGATCGATGTCGTGCCGGTCGAGCCGCCGGTCGAGCCGGTGCCGGAACTGATCCGGGCGTATCGCGCCAAGGAGCCCTGGACCATTGGCCGTCTGATCATCACGCCGCACAGCGCGTTCTATACGCCGCAGGCCTGGGATGACATTCGCGCCAAGGGGGCGGAGACCATGGCCGTCGCGCTGTCCGGGCAGAAGTTACAGAATGTGATCGAGCCTGGGGGCGAGTGACTCCAAAACATGCCTGGGGGCGAGTGACTCCGAAACATGCCTGGGGGCGAGTCAATCCAGAACATGCCTGGGGGCGAGTGACTTCAACGCATGCCCAGGGACGGGTGAGGTTCAGCGCGTGGCTGGTCCCACCAGGGGCGTGACGTCGCCGATCAGCGCGTTGCCGGTCAGGCGCGCGGCCGTGGGGCTTTTCACCCGGACGAAGACCACGCGATTGGCGAGGCCGCTGATGAAACGATTGCCGCGGATCTCGATGCCGCCCGATGGCGTGGTCTCGTTCTCAGCTCCGATCGAGATGGCGGTTTCGCGGTTCTCGCTGCGCGGGCCTTTTTCCAGTTGATTGTTGATGATTTCGACATCGCCGCCGTCGGGAATGTCGATCAGATAACTCGCGGTGCCGGTGGGCCCGTCCTGGATGCGGCTGTCGCGGATGATCGTGGCGCGCGCGCGGGACTTAATGTGATGGCCGGCGCGCTGATCGATGAACAGGCTGTTGGTCACCTCCAACCGGGCGATGCTGGCGCCGACATACAGGCCATGGGCGCAGGGACCCTCGCAGGTGCCGTTGCCCTGAAACACCGAGGCGGTGATCCGCACGATGCTGGCGGGCGGACCGCCGGCGAGGATGCCGTTCTCGTTGTTGAGGAACTGGCTGTTCTCCACCGTCAGGTTGGCGCCCAACATCAGGATGCCGGCGCCGTTATGCTGCGAATCGCGGGCGTTTTGGAAACTCAGGCCGCGCACCACGATGTTATCGCCGGTGAACCAGAACAAAGCCCGATCGCCGCAGGGCGGGCCGGTGATGATGACCTGGTTCATGACGGTGGGATTGGTGGGGGACAGGCGGCGCCGCGCCTCGATCGTCAGGTTCGACGCGGTCCAGATCGCGCAGCCTCGGTAAACGCCGGGATCCAGCACGATATGATCGCCGTCGCGGGAGAGGCCGGATATCTGCCCGGGTTGGGTGATGTCGCGGGCGGGACCGATTTCCCAGATCCGGGCCTGGGTTTGGCCGGCCATCAGGCAGAGCAAAGCCGCGGCCAATAAAGATCGCTTGCGTGATGAGGGTAAGGTCGTGGAAAAGCGGCTCATGAGATACTCCGCGAACCAGGGTCATGCGGCCAACCAAAAACGCGGCGTTCCGTTTCGTTCCTTGGCCGTTGGGCGGGGTTTGATCGTTGCGGGTTCGCCCCGGGAATCGCGCGCGGAATCGCCCGGGGGATCGCGCGTCCCGCTGGTGGCGCGGACCCGCGTGCTTTGAACGATCGCGACAGGAGCGTCAAACCAGCGTCCCTGGTCGTGCACGTGTTTCCGACCTTCACGGTGGGCGGCGCGCAGGTGCGCTTCGCGGCCCTGGCCAATCATTTCGGTCCGGAGTTCCGGCATATGATCGTGGCTCTGGACGGGGACACCTCGTGCCGGCAGCGGTTGGACCCGGCGCTGGACGTCACCTTTCCCGAAATCCGGGCGCCGAAAAACGCGATGCTGGCGAACGCCTGGCGGTTCCGGTCCTTGTTGCGGCAATGGCGGCCCGATGTGCTGGTGACCGGCAACTGGGGTGCCATCGAGTTCGCGATCGCCAATCTGCCGCCGCTGACCCGGCATCTGCACGTCGTCGACGGCTTCGGCCCGGAGGAGCGCGAGGCCCAGATCGCCCGCCGTGTTTGGATCCGCCGTCTGGTGCTCGCGCGCGGCCATGTCATCGTCCCCTCGCGCAATCTGGAGCGGATCGCGACCGGGGTGTGGAAATTGGCGCCTCGGGTGGTGCGCTACGTGCCGAACGGGATCGATCTGAAGCGGTTCTCACCGCGCGTGCATGGTGCGCTCACCGGGGGGGTTGCCAGCGCGGCGCCAGTGATCGGCACGGTCGCGGCGTTGCGGGCGGAGAAAAATTTGGGCCGCCTAATAAGGGCCTTCGCGACGGCGGCGCGCGACCGTCCGGGACGGCTGGTGATCGTCGGCGATGGGCCGGAGCGCGCGATGCTTCAAACCCTCACCGCCCAACTGGGCATCGCCGAGCGGGTAACATTCACCGGCCATCGCGACGATACGGCGGCACTGTACGCCGGGTTCGATGCCTTCGCGTTGACCTCGGATACCGAGCAGATGCCGTTATCGGTGATCGAGGCGATGGCCAGCGGTCTGCCCGTGGTGGCGACCGATGTCGGCGATGTCGCCAGCATGGTGGCACCCGAGAACCGGCCTTTGGTTGGCCCCAAAGACGATGCGGCGATCGCCGGTTTCCTGAGCCAGGTCTTGGGTTCGGGGTCGATGCGGGCCGCGTTGGGGCGCGCCAATCGGGCAAAGGCGGAGGTGGATTTCGATCAGACGGTGATGTTCGCCGCCTGGCGGGGTTTATGGGCCGGTAGCGCGTGACCGCAAGCGGCGTCTCGATCACACTATCCCGGGTGGACGATCTGGCGACTCTGGGAACGCGCTGGCGCGAGCTCGAGACACGGGCGGAGCCATCGTTCTTCCAGACCTGGACCTGGATGGGCTGCCTCGTGGAGGAGCGGTTTCCCGATCCCGTGCTGGCGGAGGCGCGCGAGGATGGCCGCGTTGTCGCGCTGGCCTTGTTCAATCGCCGCGGCGCCAGTTTTTATTTAGGGGAAAGCGGAGATTCCGGGCGGGACACGATCTACATCGAATTCAACGGTGTGATGTGTGAGACCGGCCGCGAAGCGGAGTTGACGGCGGCCTGTATCCGGGCCGTGCGCGGCTGGTCTGGCTTTCTCCCCCATGTGCCGCGATGGAGCGCGTTGGTGGGAACGAGCCGGCTTGTCCTAAGCGGGATCGATATGACCGCCGCCGCCGCCGTGGCGCGGACCGGGTATTTCCGGGTCGCCCGGTCGCAAATCGCGCCTCATGCCAAGCTGAATGGCGCTGATGGCAATTTTTTAGACGGACGTAGCGCCAATACACGGGCGCAAATCCGGCGCTCGGATCGGGTGTTCGCGGCGCTGGGTTCGATCGCGGTGACCCGGGCGGAGACGCCGGACCAGGCGTTGGCGTTTCTGGACGGATTGGGCGTGCTGCACCAGCGGACCTGGACGTCTCGTCAGCGTGACGGGGCCTTCGCCAGCCCGTTTTTCACGCGTTTCCACCGGGCCCTGATCGAGGCGGGCGCGCCGCGCGGGGAGATCGATCTGCTGCGCGTGTCTTGCGGGACGCATATCATTGGTTTTCTTTATAATTTCCGGTATCGCGGGCGTTCCTTGGCCTATCAGAGCGGGTTCGATTATGCCTTGGGCGGGCGGCATGGGAAGCCGGGATTGACCTGTCACCATCAGGCGATCCGCTATTTGGCGTGTCTCGGCGTGACACGGTACGACTTCCTGGCCGGTGACGACCGGTATAAGCGCAGCCTGGCGGACGGGACGGAGACGCTGTATTGGATTGAGGCGGGCGGGCGGTTTTCGCCCAGATTTTTGGCGAGGCGCGCGCGCGATTGGCTGGCGCGGCCTGGGCGTCAGGCGGCCTGGGCGTCAGATGGACGGTTTGTCATCTGAAACGGAGTTGTAAAGGTTTTCGCGCTATACCTTAACCTGGAGCCGGCGTTTAAAAAATAAGTTGCGAGACGTCAAATGGTACGGTATTGTCAGATATTAATTTGTCATTTGGTCAGGTGTGAACCGTGAAATTTTCACTTATTTCAGCGACCTCCGTCTTCGCGTTGCTCTCGGCGTCAATCGGATCTGGGCACGCATCGCTCATTACAACGGCTGGTTCTCCGGCTCCGGTGTTCGACCTGGCGCGGGGATCCGCGTCTGAGGGCGCGCCGCGATCGCCTTCGTCGCTGGCCGTGGCGGCTCTGGGGGTGATGGGCGGCGGTTTACAGTCCGCGAGTTCCACCGGAAAAGTCGATTACGCGGCGGCGGCTGGAATGGCGTATCCGGCGGTGCCGATGGGTGCCGCGGCGGGCACGCAACGCGATGAGACGATGTCGTCCTCGGTCGTGGGCATGTCGGCGACGGATCCGATCGCCCGCGCCCGGGCCGTGGGTCAGGCGCGGATGCTGGCGTTAATCGGGACGGTCGACGGCACCATGGCGAAGAAGACCAACACCGGTGCGACGGTGTTCGTGGCGGCGGGCAGTCTGACCGGGTTCGGTGACGGCGACAGCGCATCGAACATGGGCCGCGGCACGGCGATGGCGGCGACCTTCGCGCCAAGCAGTTCCAGCACGGCGACGATCACGATCGCGGGGGCGGGTAACCTGTCGCGCCAGCGCAATGGCGGCGCGACCTATATGGCGGATGGCAAGCCGATGCAGGCGACGACCCTGGCGCGGGGGGAAACCATCTCTCCGGTCACGCTGTCGGCGAACGCGCCGCCCGCGACCGGGTATCGCTACACGCCTGGCATGGCGGCGGAGGCCGCGAACGCGGCGGCGAAAGCAGGGGTGAGCGACGCGTCCAGCACGCCGGTGGCGCCGCTGGATGCCGCGAATGCGACGCGATTGGCGGATCGGGTGCCCGCGACCCCCGCGCCCATGACACAAGTGACGCCCACGAAACAAGTGACGCCCACGAAACAAGTAACAACCGAGCTGCCCGCCAGCTTCGGTGGCGGCGTAACGGCCACCGGGACGGTCGCGCGTGTGGTGCAACCGATGCCGGAGCAGATAGTGGACGTCGTCCCCGCCTCGACCGTGCGCATCCAAACGAGCCAGGCGAAGGCCGAGCGCCTGCAAACCTCCGATATGCCCGCCGCCTTCAACAATGTCGTCTCGGCGAACGGTCAGATGGCGCGGGTGGCGTCGTCGGGTGGGGCGCGGATGATGGATCTGGTGGGATCGATCGCGCCGATGGCGGATCAGACGCCGGTGAAGCCCTTGCTGCCGGGTCAGGTCAAGATAGTCGACGCGTCCGTGACCTATAAGCAACTGCTCGACTACACGCGCAACATGGAAATCGCGCGGACGGAAATCGACGCTTATGGCAGTCAGGTCTATCTGAGCGCGTCGGTCAGCGCGAACCCGACGGCGAATATCGTGCGGTTCCTGGCGACGATCTCAGGCTCGCCGGCGATCGCGCCCGCGGGCCGGTCGGTCGAGGCGTTCCAGGTCCATACGCCGACCAACGGCAGAACCTTCAAGATCTCCACGATCAACGATCCGTTGGATGCCAAGGTGCTGGCCAGCGCGGGACCGCTGAACAGCGTTTTGGCGCTGCCGTAAACCGCGCTAAAGCCTCGCGCGGCGAGTCTTTAACGGCCGCGCGAAGGGGAAGCTGAACAGGCGATCCTGGCCTAACAGAAACACACGCCCGCCCATGGGAAACAAGCCGCTGATGGCGGGGTCGCGCACGTCCAGCCCGCCGGTGTAGGCGCCGAACGCCGGCATCATCACGCGCGTCGCACCGACCACGAAACACGGACGGCTCAGGCTGCCGCCCCGAACCGCGATCGAGGCTTTGGGGTGGTGGTGGCCAACGATTTCGCCCGTGCTGACTCCAGGTTCGGCCTGGTGACGGAACGCCAGCGGATGCGTGACGAAGGCGTCGACCCATTCGCCGCCCAATTCATGCGCGGGATGCGGATCGTGATTGCCAAGCACCCAGATGAAGCGATGGGCTCGGGTCATCGCATGCAAACGCGCGAGTTCGCTGGCGGGCAGGCCGCTGGCACCGTGCTGGTCATGAAACGAATCACCCAATGTCACGACAATGCGGGGTTTCCAACGGCGTAACAACAGCGTCAGCCGGTCCAAGGTCGCATGGGTATCCCAGGGCGGCAGCAACGATCCGTGCCGCGCGGCGGATGAGCCTTTTTCCAGATGCAAATCCGAAACGACCAGCATGCCCGTGGCGGGCCAGTACAAACCGCCAATCGGGTCGAGCATCAGCCGCTCGCCCGCCAAATGCACCGGGGCGGCGATCACGCGTCGAACAACGAGGCCTGGCGTGGCGGGCGTTTCGCCATGCGCCGCCGGGTGATGGGGAGCGGTTCGCGCTCGCCGGTGGCCTCGGCGATCACGGCTTCGGCCTCGGCGAGCAGAGCTTCCTCGGTGTCGCCGGCGCGCACGTTTTCGCGGCCGATTTCCAGCAGGATCGGGACGGCCAAAGGGGATACGCGCGATAAGACCATGTGGGTGATGCGTCCTTTCACACGCGCCAGCATGCCCGCGACGCGTTGCAGGTCGATCAGGCCCGAGGACGCGTCAGCCCATGTCGCGCGCAGCAGGATGTGATCGGGTTGGTGCTTGCGCAGCACCTCATAGATCAGGTCGCTGTTGACCGTCACCTGACGGCGGGTTTTTTCGGCTCCGGGGTGGTGGCGCGCGATCAGGCCGGCGATGACGGCGACATTCCGAAACGTGCGTTTCAGCAACGAGCTGTCACCCATCCATTCTTCCAAATCGTCGCCCAACATGTCCTGATCGAACAAGGCGGCGATGTCGCGCGGCGGATTGGCCGACCAGATGCCGATCACGTAATCGGTGGCGACAAAACCCAAAGGCGCGAACCCGGCGCGCTCCATCCGTTTCGTCAGCAGCATGCCCAAGGTTTGATGGGCGTTGCGGCCCTCGAAGCAATAAGCGACGAGGTACCAGCGATCACCGCGCGGGAAGGTTTCCACCAGCAGGTCGTTTCGTCTTGGTAATTTAGACACAGATAGTTGCAATTGCAACCATTCGCGCACTGGCTCCGGGAACAGCGGCCACGCGGCGGGATCGTGAAACAAATCGCGGACGCGGTCAGCGAGGTTGGTGGTCAGCGGCAGGCGGCCGCCGGCGTAAGCGGGCACCATGGGCTCGCCGTCGCCGCCTTCCTGGCACTCGACCGCCATGTCGCGGAGGCGCAGAAAGCGTAACAAGCGGCCGGCGAACATGAAGGTGTCGCCGGGACGCAGCATGCCGGCGAAATATTCCTCCAGCTCGCCCAAGGTCGATCCGAACAGGGATCGTTTGCCGACAAGCCGGACTTTTAACAACGGCGCCTCGACGATCGTGCCAATATTCATTCTATGCCGCAGCGCCACCTGGGCCGACATGACATGCACCAGACCGAGACTGTCGCGAAACAATTTGCGCCATTGCTGGTAGGCTTCGAGGGCGTAGCCGCCGTTTTCCACGAAGCGCAGCACGTCGTCGAAATCAGCGCGGGTCAAAGCGGCATACGGCGCGGCGCGGCGGACCTCGGCGAACGCGTCATCGGGTTGGAAGGGCGCCGCACAGGCGAGACCCAACAAATGTTGCGCGAGGACATCGAGGCCGCCCGGCCGGGGTGGATCGCCGTCGAGGTCCTTTTCAGCGACTCCGGCGATGGCGGCGGCGCATTCCAGAACCTCAAACCGGTTGGCGGGCACGAGGATAGCGGTGCTGGCCTCGTCCATGCGGTGGTTGGCGCGGCCGACGCGTTGCAGCAGGCGGGAGATGCCCTTGGGGGCGCCGACCTGGATGACCTGGTCGATGCCGCCCCAATCGATGCCGAGATCCAGCGATGAGGTGGCGACGACGGCGCGCAGGCGGCCATCGGCCATCGCCGCCTCGATCTTGCGGCGTTGCTCGATCTCCAGGCTGCCGTGGTGCAGGCCGATGGGCAGCATGGGATCGTTGAGGCGCCACAGCGCCTGGAACATCAGCTCGGCCTGTGCGCGGGTGTTGACGAACACGATGGTCATGCGGGCCTGGCGGATGCGGTCCATGACTTCAGGCGCGGCTTCCAGGCCCATGCGGCCGCCCCATGACAGCCGGCCGGCGGGGAGCATGATCGACAGATCGGGTGGGGCGCCATCGGCGACGGCGATGACGCGGGAGGCTCCGGTGTACGCGCGTATCGCCTCGGGGTGCGCGACGGTGGCGGATAATCCGGCGCGGCGCAGGCCGGGGGCCAGGACCGCCAGGCGTTCGACGCACAGTGCCAGTTGATCGCCGCGCTTGGTGCCGGCCAGCGCGTGCACCTCATCCATGACGATGGTCGAGACCGAGGCGAAGAATCCCGCGGCATCCGGGGCCGCGATCAACACCGCGAGGCTTTCCGGCGTGGTCAGCAGGATATGCGGCGGGGTGAGTTTCTGGCGGGCGCGGCGGTTGGCGGGGGTGTCGCCGGTGCGGGTTTCGATGCGGATGTTCAGGCCCATCTCGGTCACCGGGGCCAGCAGATTGCGGGCAATGTCGGTGGCCAGCGCCTTCAGCGGGCTGACATACAGCGTGTGCAGCCCGTCCCGCGGCTTTTCGGCCAACCCCACCAAACTGGGCAAAAACCCGGCGAGGGTCTTGCCGCCGCCGGTGGGCGCGATCAGCAGCACGCTTTCCCCGGCATCGGCCGCGGCGAGCATGTCGAGTTGGTGCGCCCGGGGGCGCCAACCGCGGCGGGCGAACCAACTGTGGAAAGGTTCCGGTAATGTTCCTTCCATGACGCCCCATAACCCGGCGGGAAAGCGGATACAAGCCAAAGGACACAAGCCAAAGGGCACGAGACTGCCGTGTGGAGGATATGATAAAGAACGGGCGACGCGCGGAGAACCGTCCCATGCACACACCAGAAATCTTTCATTTCGCCAGCTCGGGCGGGATCCCGAACTCGGCGTTGCCGCTGCTGGTCTATCGGGCCGCGCTGCCCGCCGATCCGGCGGCGATCGAGCGTGTGTTCGCGGCCCATCGCTGGCCGCCGGCGTGGCGCGATGGGGTGCATCCGTTCCATCATTTTCACGCCAACGCGCATGAGGCGTTGGGCGTGGCGCGCGGCGAGGCGACGGTGCTGTTCGGCGGGCCGGATGGGCGGACCTTGACGGTGTCGGCGGGCGATATCGTGGTCATTCCGGCCGGCGTGGGCCATTGCAACATGGGCCAGTCGGCGGATCTGCTGATCGTGGGGGCCTATCCGGACAACGCGCCGCCCGCCGATCAATGTCGCGGCGATCCGGCGGAGTTGGATCGGGTGCGCGCGATGATCGCCGTTGTGCCCTCCCCCGCCGCTGATCCGGTGAATGGCGGCGATGGCGCCCTGCGGCCGCTTTGGGCCACCGCGTGAGCGGTTCGGGTCAAGACCGCCTCGTGAGCGGTTCGGAGCGAGAGCGGCTGATCGGGGATTTTCTGGCGAATCACGGCTACGCGCTGACCGAGGCGCGGCCGCTGGCGCAGGATGCGAGCTTCCGGCGCTATCTGCGCCTGAAGGGCAAGGCGGTGTTGATGGACGCGCCGCCGCCTGAGGATGTTGGGCCGTTTTTGCGCATGGCGGCGCATTTGGCGGGGTTGGGCCTGTCGGTGCCTCGGATCATCGCCGCCGACCCGGGTTTGGGGTTGGTGATCGAGGAAGATCTGGGGGACGATCTGTTCTCCGACCTGCTGACCGAGGCGACCGCGGCGGATTTGCTGGACGCGGCGGTCGACGCGCTGGTCGTGATGCAGCGGGCGGCCCCTCCGGCGGGCCTCGCGCTGTGGACGCGCGAGGCGATGCGGGACACCGCGTTGGCCACCCTGTTCGATTGGTGGTGGCAAGCGATGCATGGCGGACCCCCACCTGAGGACGCGCGGCGGGAGATCGCGGCCGCGTTACACGCCGTCCTGGAACCCGTGGAGACCGGCGCGCGATCGCTGGTGCATCGCGATTTCTTCGCGGGCAATCTGCTGTGGCTGCCGGAACGCGAGGGGCCGTTGCGCGCCGGCATCATCGATTTTCAGGGGGCGGCGATCGGTCATCCCGCTTATGACCTTGTGTCTCTGCTGCAGGACGCCCGGCGTGACATGAACCCGGCGTGGGAGGCGCACGCGGTCGCGCGGTATCTGGCGGCGCGGCCGGACCTCGACCCTGGAGAATTTCGGGCGGCCTATGCCGCCTGCGCGGCGCAGCGGCATTTGCGGGTCGCCTGCCAATGGGTGCGGCTGGCCCTAAGAGATCAGCGGCCTCAATATCTCGCATACGCGTCGCGGACATGGACGCTGTTGTCCCGGGCGCTGGCCGAACCGGCGGTGGCACCGCTGGCGCAAGCATTGGATCGGTGGGTGCCGCCAGATCAGCGACGCAATCCGCCGGGGTTGGCCGCATGACGCTGGCTCCACGGATGGCGATGATCCTGGCGGCGGGCCTCGCGACGCGAATGCGGCCGCTGACCGATGACACGGCCAAGCCTCTGCTGCATTTGGGCGGGCGGGCGTTGATCGACCAGGCGTTGGATCACCTCGCCGAACAAGGTGTGGAGACCGTCGTCGTCAACGCGTACTGGTCCGCCGAAAAAGTCCTCGCGCATCTGGCCGCGCGCACCACGCCGCCGCGGGTGATCGCATCGCGCGAGAGCGCGTTGCTTGAGACGGGCGGGGGCGTGCGCAACGCGCTGCCGCTGTTGGGGGCTGAGCCGTTCTTCGTCATCAACGGCGATGCATTCTGGTTGAATGGGCCGGAGCGGGCCTTGGCGCGCGTGGCGGCGGCCATGACCTCCGATGTCGATGTCGTTTTGCTGGTGCACCGGACGTTCCAGGTCCACGCCGAGACCGGCGCGGGCGATTTCGCGATCGACCAGTTGGGCGTGCCACGGCGGCGGCGGGAGCGGGAGATCGTGCCCTACATCTTCGCGGGCGTGTCGCTGATGCGGCCCGATCTGCTGGCGGGGATGCCGGAGGGCGCGTTCTCGCTCAATCGCGCCTGGGATCGGGCGTTGGAGACGGGCCGCATCCGCGCCGTGGTGCATGACGGGATCTGGTTTCATCTGTCGACGCCGCCGGATTTGCGGGAGGCGGAGCAGGTGCTGGAGGCGCGGATCACCGCGGACGCGCGCTGGCCGTGGCGTTGAACCTGTTCGCGATCGCGCCGGGCGTGCCGTTTCTGGACGCGGTCGCGGCGGGATGGCTGCATGCGCGCGGCGATGATCCTCTGGCGATCGCGGATGGGATGATCCTGACGCCGACGCGGCGCTCGGCACGGGCCCTGGCCGAGGCGTTTTTGCGGGTATCGGCGGGCAAGGGGCTGCTGCTGCCGCGCATCGTCGCGTTGGGGGCGATGGATGAAACGCCACTGGCGCTGGCGGGGGTGCTGGATTTGCCGCCGCGGGTCGAGCCCGCCATGCGGTTGGCGATCCTCGCGGATTTGATCCTGGCGATGAAGGGTGCGGGTGGGGCGCCGCGGACGGCGGATCTGGCCTGGACTCTGGCGGGCGATCTGGCGGCGCTGATGGATGAGGCGGAGCGGGCGGAAATCGATCTGGCGGCGCGGCTGCCGGATGCCGCCGATCCGCGCTTCGCCGCGCATTGGGCGCGCACGCTGGAGTTCCTGCACATCGTCACCCACGCCTGGCCGGCCTGGCTGGCCGAAAACAATGTGATGAACCCCGCCGCGCATCAGGTCGCGCTGCTGAACGCGCAGAGCGAGGCGTGGACGCGCGACCCGCCGCGCTCCCCCGTCGTGATCGCGGGCACCACGGCGGGGATCCCGGCGATCGCCCGGCTCGCCCGTGTCGTCGCGCGGTCGGCGATGGGGCAAGTGGTGCTGCCGGTGCTGGACAATGTGATGTCCGATTCGGCATGGGCCGCGCTGGATGACAGTCATCCGCAGGCGGGTCTCGCGGCGCTGATCGCCAGCCTGGATGCCACGCGCGGAGATGTGCGGCCCTGGGCTATGGGACCCTTCTTAACGGCGGCCGAAGACCGGGCGGACCGGTTCGCGCTGCTGTCGCGGGCGCTGCTGCCGGCCGCGTCTCTGGCCGAGTGGCAGAGCGGTACAATCACCTTGCCCGTCGATATGTGGCGCCTGAAGCCGCGCGACCCGCAGGAGGAGAGCGAGGCCATCGCCATGATCCTGCGCGCGGCCCTGGAAACGCCGGGACGGACGGCGGCGTTGGTGACGGCGGATCGCGATCTGGCGGGACGCGTCGCCGCCGCGCTGCCGCGTCACGGCATCATCGCCGATGACAGCGCGGGCGAAATGCTGATCGAGACCCCGCCTTCGGTGTTTTTGCGTCTGCTGGCGCAAGCGGTGGTCGAGGATCTCGCCCCCGTGGCGCTGCTGGCGCTGTTGAAACATCCGCTGGCGGCGGCGGGTCTCGCGCCCGCCGAATGCCGGCGTCAGGCGCGAATGCTGGAGGTCGCGGCGTTGCGCGGTCCCCGGCCGTTGGGCGGGCTGGCGGGATTACGGCTGGCGATCGGCGAAAAAAACCAGAAGTTGAGCGATTTTCTGGCGCGGGTCGAAGCCTGTCTCGAACCCGCGTTGCGGATGGAAGCCTCGGTCCTGGCGGCGCCGGACGCGATGCTGGTTGGGCTCATCGCGGCGGGTGAGGCTCTGGCGGCGACCGATGACCAACCGGGCGACGCGCGTCTCTGGGCTTTGGAAGAGGGCGAGGCGCTGGCCACGCGGTTGACCGAGGCGCTGGCCGCGCTGCCGCGTCTGCCCATTCAAAAGCCGGATGTGCTGCCGGGATTGCTGGACGCGCTGATCGCCGGAGAGGTCATTCGCACGCGGCGGGCGCTGCGCGGGCGCGACGGGGTCGAGCATCCCCGCGTGTTCATCTGGGGGCCGCTGGAATCGCGCCTGCAATCCGTCGACGTCGTGGTACTGGGCGGGCTGGTGGAGACGATCTGGCCGCCGGCGCCCGAGCCGGGTCCGTGGCTGTCGCGGCCGATGCGCGCGGCGGTGGGATTGCCGTCGCCGGAGGAAACCATCGGTCAGGCCGCGCATGATTTTTTGGCGATGGTAATGGCGGCGCGCGAGGTCGTGCTGTCAAGCCCAGAGCGGCGGGAGGGCGCGCCGGTGGTGCCCGCGCGGTGGCTGACCCGGCTGGATGCGCTGCTGGCCGGGCCTGGGTTGGCGGGCGCGCGGTTGGCGTTGCCGTTGCACCAGGCCGTCGCATGGGCGCGCGGGCTGGACCATCCCGTGGGCGGGGCGCGGCCGGTCGCGCCACCCAGGCCAAATCCGCCCGTGGCGACGCGGCCATCGCGGCTGAGTGTGACGGAGATCGAGACCTGGCTGCGCGATCCCTATGCGATTTACGCGCGCCATATTTTGCGCCTGCCCGCCTTGCGCCCGTTGGAGCAGGCGACCGACGCGGCGGATTACGGAAGCATCGTGCATGCCGGTATCCATCGGTTCATCCGCCTGCATGGCGCGGTTTGGCCGGCGGAGGCACAAGCGCGGCTGCGCGACGCGATGCGGATCGCGTTGGCCGAGACCTATCCAAGGCCCGCTTTGGCGGCGTGGTGGGAGCCACGGCTATATCGGATCGCCGATTGGATTTGCGGCGTTGAAACGGCGCGGCGGGCTTTGCTGCCCCCGGCGCATATCGCCACGGAAGTGTCGGGTAAAATGGAGATCGTCCGGCCCGGACGCCGCTTCA
>JAYVXQ010000295.1:0-4578 GCA_043785025.1 Acetobacteraceae bacterium | reverse complement strand
AGGCGGTGAAACACACCAAACCCCTGTTGATCGACTGTTCCACCATCGACGTCGACAGCGCCCGCGTCGTCGCCGCCGCCGCGAAAGACGCCGGTCTGAACATGCTCGACGCCCCCGTCTCCGGCGGCACCCTGGGCGCTCAGAACGGCACCCTCACGTTCATGGTCGGCGGCGATGAAACCGCTTTCGTCGAGGGCAAAAAAATCCTCGAGGCGATGGGCAAGAACATCTTCCACGCCGGTGCCGCGGGTGCCGGACAGGCGGTAAAAATCTGCAACAACATGATGCTGGCCGTGAACATGGTCGGGGTCGCCGAGGGTTTTTTGCTGGCTGAAAAACTCGGCCTCGACGCCGGAAAATTGCATGAGATCTGTTCAACCGCGACCTCCAGCTCATGGGCGCTGAACAATTACTGTCCGGCGCCCGGACCGGTGCCCGCCGCCCCCTCCAACCGCGATTACGCGCCGGGCTTCATGACCCATCTGATGGTCAAGGACGTCCGCCTGTCGCAGGCCGCGGGGGAGGCCACTGGCTCCCCCACGCCCCTCGCCGCCCTCGCCCTTTCCTTCTACGAACAGGCGATGGAAGCCGGTGAGGGCACGAAAGATTTCTCCGTCGTCTATCGCTGGCTCGCCGGTCAAAAACGCTAAAATCAGGGGAGTAACGAACCATGTCAGCGGCGGCATTCAAGGCGTCACGGGATTTCCTGATGACGCACCAAAACGACTATCCCACGGCCCATGCCCAATTCCGCTGGCCTGCTTTGACGCATTTCAATTGGGCTTTGGACTGGTTCGACGCCGAGCTGGCGACAGGAGACAGCGGCAAACGACCCGCGCTGATCATCAAAGGCGACAACGCGGCCACCGTCACCTTCGCGGAATTATCCGCCCGATCGAACCGCGTCGCCAACGGTCTGCGCGCGCTTGGCGTCAAACGCGGCGATCGCATCCTGCTCATGTTGGGCAATGTCGTTCCGCTCTGGGAGGTGATGCTGGCGGCGATGAAACTCGGCGCCGTGGTCATTCCGGCGACGACGTTGCTCACCGCCACCGACCTCGCCGATCGCTTCGAGCGCGGCCAGGCCCGTGTCGTCATTACCGCCGCCGCCGAGGCATCGAAATTCGACGGTTTCGATAAAACCCTGATCCGCATCGCCACCGGAGCCGCGCCCGCCGGCTGGCTCGTCTACGACGACCTGCTGAACGGCCCGGAAACCTTCACCCCGGATGGCCTGACCAACGCCACCGATCCGCTGCTGCTCTATTTCACCTCCGGCACGACCTCGCGCCCGAAACTGGTCGAGCACGATCACCAAAGCTACCCCGCCGGTCACCTGATCACGATGTATTGGATCGGTCTGAAACCCGGCGACATCCATCTCAACATCTCCTCCCCCGGATGGGCCAAACACGCGTACAGCTGCCTGTTCGCCCCCTGGAACGCGGGTGCCACGGTCTTCATCCTGAACCAGCCGCGCTTCAACGCCCCCGCGATGCTGCAAGCGATCGCCGACCACAAAGTGACCACGATCTGCGCGCCGCCCACCGTCTGGCGCATGTTCGCGCAGGAAGACATGACCGCTTACAAAACCTCACTCCGCGAGGTCTGTTCGGCCGGCGAGCCGCTTAACCCCGAAATCATCGAACACGTCCAAACCGTGTGGAACATGACGGTGCGTGAGGGTTATGGCCAAACCGAAACGACGTTGCAAATTGGCTGCTTTCCCGGCCAGCTCGTGAAACCCGGCTCGATGGGCCAGGAATCACCGGGCTATCGCATTCATCTGCTCGACGCCGACGGCCATCCCGCCGAGGAAGCCGAAGTTTCCATCGATCTCGATCCCGCGCCCATTGGCCTCATGCGCGGCTATCAAAACGATGACGGAACTTTCGCGGACCGCGGCGAACGCCTCGCCAGCATCCACGCCTATCGCACCGGCGACGTCGCCAACAAAGACGCCGACGGATATTTCACCTATGTCGGGCGCGCCGACGACGTCTTCAAAGCCTCCGACTACCGCATCAGCCCGTTCGAACTGGAAAGCGTGCTGATCGAGCACGCCTGGGTTGTTGAGGCGGCCGTCGTCCCCGCCCCCGACGCGATGCGCATGGCCGTCCCCAAAGCCTATGTCACGCTCGCCGCCAATGTCGCCCCGGATCGCGCCACGGCCTTGTCGATTTTCGAGCATCTGAAATCCCGCCTCGCCCCCTTTAAACGCATCCGCCGCCTGGAATTCGCGGAGCTACCAAAAACCATCTCCGGCAAAATCCGCCGGGTGGAGCTGCGCAAAGCCGAGGAAGCGCGTTTCAAAGCCAACACCCGCGAACCATCCGAATTCCGCGAGGAAGATTTTTCCGAGCTGCGTCAGTCCTGAGCGTGAAATTTCTTGCCGCGCTGTTAGTGCTCGCCGCTTTCCCCGTGCACGCCGCGACGTTGGAGGCCGGGAAAGGTAAGACATTCGCATTGCCGTCCGCCGCGATCGCCGCGGCAAGCGCAGGAGACACGATCGCGATTGATCAGGGGGTGTATTTCGATTGCGCGGTGGTCACGAAAGACCGCCTGACCATGATCGGGATGGGCGATGGCGCCGTCATGACCGACAAAACCTGTCAGGGCAAAGCCATTCTGGTCATTTCTGGCCGCGACGTCATCCTTCGCAACCTGGTGCTGACGCGCGCCCGCGTCCCCGACCGTAACGGGGCCGGCATCCGCGCCGAGGGCGATAACCTGACCATCGAGCGTGTCCGCTTCATCAACAACGAGAACGGTATCCTCGCGGCCGACGCGCCCAACAGCACGATCCGCATCCGCGACAGCGAGTTCACCGATAACGGCCGCTGCGCCCCGGAATGCGCGCACGGGCTGTATGTTGGGCATATCAAGGAACTCGATGTCCAGACCACGCGGTTCTTCCGCACCTATAACGGCCATCACGTCAAATCCCGCGCCGCCAATACGATCCTGATCGGCAACGACATCGCCGATGGGCCCGATGGCGCCGCCAGTTATATGGTCGACATCGCCGAGGGCGGCGACCTGCTGATGCGCCAGAACACGCTCGCCAAGGGTCCGAAAACCGCCTCCAACCGCGTCGTTGTGCTGGGTGCCGAAAAACCCGGCCTCGTCGGTTCCTCGCAATTCATCGACAGCAATATGTTGACCGATGACGGTGCGGGGGTCAGCGCGTTAGTGCTGAACTGGGGCGCCGGCGATCCGGTCGTCGCGCGCAACACGGTGCCGAAAGGCATCGATCAAGTTTCAGCCAGCGGATCGCTGTTCCACCGCGCGCATGTCTGGCTTTATGAATGGAAAGTCAGTCTCATGAGCGGGCCGAATTTCGCCAAACGCGTCGTGAAGGCGATCCTGGCGCGGGTTTAACCCACACACGCCAAAAGCCCAGGCTCGATCGCGGCTTTTGGCAAGTCCTCGGTGATGAACACCAGGCGCGTGGTCCGGTCATCGCCTTCCGGCCAGCCGGACAGCAACACCGGAGGATGCAACACATGCCGCACGGCATGGATCGCCACGGGCCGGTCCTGCCCCTCCAGATTTAAAATCCCCTTGATCCGCAGCAGCCGCGCGCCCTGGGTTTGGACCAACATCTCCAGCCACATCCCCAACCCGCGCCAGGGCACCGGTTTGTCCAAAGTCACGCAAAACGACATGACGCCGTGGTCATGATCGTGATGATGCGCCGCGGCGTTCAACCAGCCCGCGACATCCGGCGATTTCGAACCGGGATCGAACAGACCCGCGTTCAATATCGCCATCGGATCGATCGCGCCCGCCTTCGCGACAATCACCGGCGCGCCCGGATTGATCCGCGCGATCGCCGCGCGCGCCAAGGCGGGATCCGCCAGATCGGCCTTCGTCACGACGATCCGGTCGGCCACCGCGACCTGGCGCATCGCCTCGCCCCGATGCGCCAGATTTTCGGGGCCGGCGACCGCGTCGACGACGGTCACCACGCCATCCAAACGATAAGCGCTGGCCGCCACCGGATCGGTCATCAGCGCCGCCAGGATCGGCGCCGGCTCCGCGAGGCCCGTTGTTTCGATCACGATCCGCGCGATCTCGCCGCGCCGCGCCCTGGGCAGCATCTCGCGCAACACGCGGATCAGATCGCCGCGCACGGTGCAGCACAGACATCCCGCGTTCAGCAGCACAATGTTTTCGTCGAGTTTCTCCACCAGCAGATGATCGATGCCGATCTCGCCGAATTCGTTCACCAGCACCGCTGACCGCGCCATCACGGGATGGCGCAGCAGATGGTTCAACAGCGTGGTCTTCCCCGCGCCGAGGTACCCCGTCAGCACGGTGACCGGCGTCAGTTCAGCCATACAGCGTGTCCGGATCCACCAAAGGCGCGGCGATCTCCACCAGCGCGCCCTCGCGCACGGCGCGGAAAAAACAGTCACGCCGGCCGGTGTGACAGGCCACGCCGTCCTGATCGACCAGCAGAAGGATCGTGTCGCCGTCGCAGTCGATGCGCAATTCCCGCAGATGCTGGACCTGATGCGAGGTCTCGCCCTTGCGCCATAACCGCCCCCGGCTGCGCGACCAGTAACACACGCG
>JAYVXQ010000294.1:0-4583 GCA_043785025.1 Acetobacteraceae bacterium | reverse complement strand
GATCGAACCGCGAGGGCACGCGGACACGGACCCAGATAACACTCGGGTAACGTGTTCAATCGAAGGCGATGACAGCGAGGCTTGCGGTCAGCCGCATCGTCCGCGATCGGCGGTTGGCCAGCGTCGCGGCGGCTTTTTTCCACCAACACTTGCAAGGAATGTCATGATGTCGAAATGTAACGTTTATTGTCTCGCTGGCGCTCTCACCGTGTTTCTCCCGCTTTCCCCGATCGGCGCCGCGGCGCGGGAAATCGGACCAGTCTTTAGGCTGGCGATGATGGACATGATGCCTATGGGTGACGACAAGATGCCGCCACCCGCGCCAGGCGGTGCGCCTGGAATGGGAGGCAAGATGGGCATGGGTGACGACAAGATGCCGCCACCCGCGCCCGGCGGTGCGCCTGGAATGGCAGGCAAGATGGGCGGAGACAAAATGCCCGCGGCGGGCGGAATGCCCGCTCAGGGGGCCGCGGGCACCGGAATGCCTGCTCCGGGGCCGGCCCAAACGCAAACGGGCGGGTGCGGCATGATGGAGATGATGCAGAACATGAAGCAGATGGCCGGTTCCCCGGCCGGAATGGCGCCGATGCAAGGTGGTGCCATGGCGGGCGGCATGCAACCGGCCGCCGATTCCGCGGCGCGGCTGGAAGGCCGCATCGCGTTCCTTCGCACCGAACTCCGCATCACCGATGTTCAGGCGCCGGCGTGGGAGGCATTCGCGACCGCATTACGTGGCGGGCGGGGGCATTTGGACGCCGCCCGCGCCGCATTACAGGACAGTAACGCCAACCCCGACGCCATGGCGCGGATGACATCGTTTGAAAATCATCTGAAGGAGCGCACCGAGGCAATTCATTCGACGCAAATGGCTTTCATGACGCTCTTTTCCCAACTCGATGACACCCAGAAAAAGACGGCGAACACGACGATGCTGCCGTTCATCGGAGCCTTCTGAAGTCATGCGGCCAAGGAAACTGGGCCGCATGGGTTCGGTTGCGGTGCTGGTTGGCACGGGACTGCTGCGTATGGCGGTCGCGCAGACAGACCCAGGCGGCCACCTGGGGCATCACCCGGGACAGGCTCCGCCAGAGGTTGGGGCGCCGCGACCGGCTGCCCCGACTACCGTAACACCATCGCCGACGCCGGCCCCTCAGGCAGGCGCCGGGTGCGGCGGGATGATGGGGTGTATGGGCGGAGGGCCGCGGCCGTTCTACGCGACCCTTTTGGAAATGCCTCAACTGACGCCCGAGGCGCGCCAGTTCATTCAGGTCGAGGCGGAGCGGCGGATCGGCTGGGGCTCGGAAGCGATCGCCGCTGGCCAGGCGCGGCTGCAAAGCGCGTTTTCGGCGAACGATCCGGCTTCCGCGGGGCAAGCGACCGCCACCATCCGTGAAGGTCTGCTGCGGCTCGAAAGCGGAACGGCGGCGCTGCGGGCGATCGATGCCGGGACATCGCCGCGTCAATTCGCGTTGACCTGGTTTCGGGACCAACTCGCGGTGCCGACCGCCGAGGCGGCGAAGGTGACGGATGACGGTCCGTGGGGTTTGTCCTGGTACCACGTAATCACCATGGCGTTCCTGATTGTGTTTTTAGCTGGCGCCTTGATGATCCAATTCGCCCGGTCGCGGAGGATCGGCGGGTTGGTGGCGCGCCTTACCCCCGCCAGTCCTGAACCCGCGACGGGTGCCGCGGCGCCCGGCCCATCGGCCGCGGCCGTTCCCGCCCCAACGGTTAAACCCGTGTCGTTGGACGCCGCGGCCGCCGGGTCCGGAAAACCCGCCTCCGCGCCCGTGAAGCGTCCATGGTCGGGCGCGCTGCGAGTGGTCGCGATCTTCCGTGAAACGCTGGATGTCAAGACATTCCGGCTCGCCAACCCCGCGGGCGGAGACATCCCGTTCGCCTTCCTGCCAGGCCAATTTCTGACTTTTTCCGCCGAGATCAACGGCGGAACCGTCCGACGGTCGTACACGATCGCGTCCTCCCCGGCGCAACGCGGTTACGTCGAGATTACCGTGAAACGGGAGGAACAGGGGGCGGAATCCCGCTACCTGCACGACCAGGTGACGATGGGCGATCCGCTTCAGATATCCGGACCTTCGGGTGTATTCACCTTTACCGGCGATGAGGCCGCCAGCATTGTCCTGATTGGCGGAGGCGTCGGTATCACGCCCATGATGTGCGTGATCCGTTACCTGACCGATCGCGCATTCGCCGGGGAAATCTTCTTTTTGTACGGCGCCCGTTCGCCCGCGGATTTCATTTTCCGGGAGGAGCTTGATTACCTTCAGAAGCGGCATGCGAATTTGCACGTCGCGGCGACGATGGCCCACGCGGAGGGAGCCGCCTGGACGGGCGCGGTGGGGAACATCACGAAGGAATTTATCGCGCGTGCCGTGCCCGACATCGCCCGCCGCCGTGTGCATGTATGCGGGCCACCACCGATGATGGACGCGGTCAAGGCTGAGTTGCTGGAACTCGGCGTCGCCAGAGGCAAGATTAAGACGGAGGCATTCGGTCCGGCCCAGGGTGCGGCGCCGGTGCCATTAGCCGCGCCTGACGTTCGCCTCGCGCAGCCTGGCCAGGATAGCGCGCCCGCCGCATCGGACGTTACCCCGGCAAAACCGGCCGCCGGGTTTCCCATGGCCGCTGCCCAGGTTGAGTTTTCCAGTTCTGGCAAGACCGGCGCGTTGGCGCCTGATCAGACGGTGCTGGAAGCGGCCGAGGCGATCGGCGTCGCAATCGACTTCTCCTGCCGCGTCGGCACCTGTGGCACGTGCGTCGTGCCGCTGAAGGCGGGCAAGGTGACAATGGAGGTGGAGGACGGCCTGCCGCCCGGCGACAAAGCACGGGGTATCATCCTGGCCTGCCAGGCGAAGTCGGTTGGCGATCTCGTGGTCGAAGCCTGACCGTGCACGAAAAGGAACGCCTTGTGGTCGGTACCGTGTTGACCATGGTGGCGCTAATCGTGCCTGGCTTCCTCCTGCATTCGGCGCCACGGTTTCCGGGCAGTCTCGCCGGGGGACTGCTTGGCATCGGCGGCGCCCTGTTGTTCGTGTTGCTGCTGGTTTACACGCTTACCAAGCGGATCCCTTGGCTGAGACGCCATACCTCGCCGCGCGGGACGCTTTCCTTCCACGTCTACGCCGGCGCGGCCGGAGCAGCTTTTGGAATCCTCCACACCGGCCACAAATATCAGAGCCCGCTTGGGATCGCGTTGGTCGTGGCCATGCTGATCGTCGTGCTGAGCGGCTTCGTCGGACGTTACTACCTGGCGGAGCTTGGGGCCGGTATTCGCGACCAGCAGCGGGAGCTTGGGGTGCTCCGGACCCGTTACGACACGATCGCCTCCGCCGCCACCACCGCGCTGCAACGTGGTGGCGACGCGGTTGACGCGGAGGCGCAAGGAACCGTTCCTATATCGGCACTGGTCGCCGGCATCGCCGACCTGGAATACACGATCGGCGAGCGAGAGACGCTGAAGCGTGTGCTCACCCGGTGGATTATATTGCACATTGTCGCGGCGCTCGTGCTTTATCCTATGCTGGCGCTGCATGTTTGGAACGCCATTTACTATGGGCTCCGGTGGCTGCG
Organism: Acetobacteraceae bacterium; assembly: GCA_043785025.1. Lineage (GTDB taxonomy): Bacteria > Pseudomonadota > Alphaproteobacteria > Acetobacterales > Acetobacteraceae > Rhodopila. The sequence goes on along the minus strand of JAYVXQ010000294.1, from coordinate 992 downwards.
GTGAAGCTGACCACCATCGTCTACATGATACTGGGTGCAATCGGGCTCGCGGCGATCACCGTGCTGCCAGCGAGGCTTTACCGTGCTGGTTCGTCCGGCATTCCGCGCCTGACCGCGGCGGCAAGTCCGGGGCCGTTATCCGCCGCGCACGACTTCCTCGGCACGCAATGCGAAACGTGCCACACGCCGTTCCGCGGTGTCGCGGCGGCGGCCTGCCTCACCTGCCATATCGCCGCCGCGCCTGATCTGGTCACGAAGCCTTCCACCGCGTTCCACGCGAATATCGGCGAATGCGGCGGTTGTCATGTCGAGCACAAAGGACGCGAGCGGCGCCCAATCAATATGAATCACGCGGTGTTCGCCACCGTGGGACATGCGAGAGCCGCCGAAGCCGAGGGCGCCGACCGGCTGACGATTGGCTCCCGCCACGTTTTGGAACGAATGCGTATTATGCTCGGTGACAGTTGGGCTGATCTGGTCGGTGGATCCCTGGCCACGCGGCCATTGCCGTCCGAAACGCGCGCCTCACTCGACTGCGCGGGTTGCCATGCCAGCCGCGATCCGCACCGGACGCTTTTCGGCCGCGACTGCCAGGGTTGCCATGACACCGACACCTGGGCGATCGCCACGTTCCGCCACCCGTCGCCGCGGTCGCAGGATTGCGTGCAATGCCATCAGGCACCGCCAAGCCATTACATGATGCACTTCGAGATGATGGACAAGATGATGACCGGACAGGCAAATGCACGTGTCGAACAGTGCTTTCTCTGTCATCAGACTGTTTCTTTCAACAATTTGAAAGGCGTCGGATGGTTTAAAATGCATTAAAATCCCAAATTACATTTTGGGGGCGGAAATTGACTCGCAACCGCGTCAGACAAAGCGCGGCCATGTTATACCTGGGTTTCGGAGAAATCCGGGTATACGCGCCCAGGGTTGGTGTGGCGGCGGGCGCAAAACCAAAAGGATACCCGGATTTCGGAGAGATCCGA
>JAYVXQ010000293.1:0-4595 GCA_043785025.1 Acetobacteraceae bacterium | reverse complement strand
CCGCCACCTCGGGCGCCGCCGCCAGTCGCTCCAACGCGCCGCGATACGGCCCATCGCCCACCACCAAAAACCGGCTGCCCGGATAAACCGCCACCACCTGGGCAAAGGCGGCGATCGCGAAATCGATGCCCTTCTTCTCCAATAACCGGCACACCGAGACGAAAACAAAGTCCCCATCCAGGCCATAGCGCGCGACCAAATCGGGGGAGCGCGGCAGCGGGCGGAACCGGTCGACATCCACCCCATTCTCGATCAGCCGCACCCGCCCCTGCGCCGCATCCCCAAGCAGGGCGGCGACCGCGTCGGCGGTGAACCGGCTCACGACGATGATATGATGCGCGGTCAGCAGCGCCGCCCGCCGCCGGTCCTGGCCCGCGTCGTAATCGTCGAGCGTCGTGATCTCCTCGCCATGCACGTAAATCGCCCGCGTGACCGAGGGGAACAGCCGCAGCACCGCCAAAATCCAGGCGCTGGCCACCAGTTCCCCGATGCACACCGCCGCGACCCGATGCCGCGCCAGCAGGCGCAGCACCGTCAGCAGCAATCGCGTCCGGATCACCGCGTCATGCAGCCGGAACCGCACCCGGTCCCACAGGCCCGGCACCGCCTCCCGCATCACCGTGCGCAACAAATTCAACCGGATCACCGGATAGGGTGCCAGGCGGTCATGCTCCCGCCAGCCGATCAGGGTCAGACCGTCCTGATAACTCACGGTGGGCGCGACCACGACGATCCGGCCGGAGCCATGGCGCGCCAAATTATCGTAAACAATCCCCGACCCGCCGCGCACCGGCGGCAGATTGTTCGTCACCAGCAAGATACCCCGGTCCAGCGCCGCGACGTCACCCATCCGCCAGCAACCCCGGCAAATCGGCCGCCGCGACGAACCGCGCGTCAAATCGTTCCGCCACCATGTCCAGGATCGCCGACAGCCGGTCGAACAACATATGCAGGTCCTCGCGCGTTTTCACATAAGGATTATGCCCCACGCTCAACGAGGAACTGTGCAAGCTCAGCGCCAGCACCCCCTCCCCGCGTCCCGTCAGATCGCGCACCAGGCGCGCCGCCGCCGACACATCGTTGCCTTCCGGCGACAGAGTAATCCGCTCGGCGCAACGCGACCGCGCCAGCAGGCCCGGCAGCACGCTCGACAGCACCCCGCCCGACTGGCTGGTCGCCAACCGCCGGTAGACCCGCGCCGCCGGATCGCCACCCCAGCCGACGATGCCTCGGCACAACGGCACCTCCAGCAACCGCCGTGAGCCGCCGAACCAGAACGTCTGATAGTCATCGCCACTGAAATCCGGCCCCTGCTCCTCCGCCGACGACGTGCACGGTGCCAGGCTCGTATCCACGGTCAGCCCATGCTTCTCCAGCAAGGCGGGCGTGTGCGGCCCCACGCCATAGCGTCCGGCGCGATAGACGGCGGGATCCGAGCCGAAACAGGCGCGAAACAGCCGGATCAACTCGACCAGCTTCTTTTCTTCCAGCTCCGGTCCCAGATTGGTGGCGAAGGAGTTGCGGATATCCGCCGATTCCGTGAAGGGCGGCGTAACCCAGGGATGCAATTGAATGCCGACCTGACACTGACCCCGCGCGATCCGCGCCCGCAGCGCCGCGACGATCCCCGCGTCCTGCATCACCGGATAGGTCAGCAAATAGGTGGGAACCGCGCCATAAGCACCCGCCACCGTCTGCAAATCCGCCAGATGCCGCATGCAATCGACGTTATAGGAGATGCCGTTGACCGGCTGATCCCAGTCAAAATCCTCCTCGGCGTCGATCAGGATCGTGCACAGCGGCCGTCCCACCGACACCGGCACGCGCGCCGGACTGGCGTTGGGGAACAACGATTGAATATTGGTCAAACCGGGCATGGGAATCGCGGTGTTCGCGTACGAGGTCCCGCACCGGTCCGCTCGGAAGCCCAGACAGCCATGACGCCATAATCGAATGGATGATTGGGCTGCTGCCAGACTTTGAACCGCGACATTACCATGGGATCCGTTTCCGTGATGACCCATTATAGGCGGCAATGGTGAACATGGGGTTACGCGCGCGCCGCCACGCCCGATCCCCGCCGGACATAACGCTCAACCAATGATCCGCGATCCCGCCTGTTCCCATGGGCGGGTGCATAAACAGGCACCCCGGGAACCGCAAGCATTCTCGGGTCCGCTCACCGCGGCGCCTCGGGCCGGAACCGCACGCCCGCGCGCGCCAGCCCGCCGCCCAACCCGATCGCCGTGCCATCGGCCCGCCAGCACGCCGCGCCCTCCATCTCCCCATCGGCCATCTCCCCATCGGCGCTGAACCGGATCGCGCTCATGCCGCCCGCCACATTGCCGACCCGGACCACGTCGTGACCGCGCGCCGCCATCGCTTTGAACACAGCGTCGGGAAACCCGCCCTCCAACTCCACCGCGTGCCCCTGGGTCCAGATCCGCGGCGCCTCCACCGCCTCCTGCAGGCGCATGCCATGATCGATCAGGTTCGACAGCGCCTGCATGACCGAGGGGAAAATCCGCAGCCCGCCGGGCAAGCCCAGAGCGTAAACCGGCTTGCCGTCCCGCAGCACGATCACCGGCGCCATCGAGGATGTGACCCGCTTGCCCGCCGCGACCGAGCTGGCGCGTCCCGGCCGGGGATCGAACACGAACATGTAATTATTCGGGATCATCCCGGTGCCCGGAACGATGTAACGCGCGCCGAACAGGCTGTTGATCGTCTGCGTGCTGGCGACGATGTTGCCGAGGCGATCCGCGATCGTCAGATGCGTGGTATGCCCGCCATCGGGACCCGGCTGAACCTCGGCGCTCCAGGATTGGGCGCGCGTCACATCGATCCGCGCCCGCCGATCGGCGGCGTAATCCTTGTCCAGCAACTTCTCCACCGGCACCCGCACGAACGCCGGATCCGCGGTCGCCGCCGCCCGATCCGCGAACGCGATCTTCAGCACCTCCGCGAGCAAATGCAGCGTTTCCGGCGTGCCGAACCCCATCGCGCCGATATCGAATCCCTCGAGAATGTTCAGCATCTGCGCGATATGCAGCGGCCCTGAGGACGGCGGCGGAGGGCCCACGATCTCGTACCCGCGATAAGTGCCCCTGATCGGCTCCCGCGCGACCGTCCGGTAACCGGTCAGATCATCCCAGGTGATATGGCCGCCCGCTTTCGCCATATGGTCGGCGTATATCCGGCCGAGAGCACCGCCATACAGCAGGCCTGGCCCCTCCTGAGCGATCGCCCGCAGCGTGTCGGCATAAGCGCCGGTGATCAGCCGCTCCCCCGCCGCGATCGGCCTCCCGCCCGGCAAATACAACGCCGAGATGCCGGGATCGCGCGCCATGTCGGCGGCCGCGTCGGCCACGCATTCATGCAAATATGGCGTGACCCGGAAGCCGCGTGAGGCATGCCGGATCGCGGGCTCCATCACATCCGCCAAGGAGAACGTGCCAAACCGTTCCAGCGCCTCGCACCAGCCCATCAGATTGCCGGGCACCGCGACGGAGGTCGGGCCCACCGCGTTCTTCCGCCCGATCGTGTCCATGGCCCCGGGCGCCGCCGCGGGGTCCGGGGTATACGTCGTTGGACCCGTGGCGGCGGGCGCGGTGCCCTGATTGTCGATCACGACATGCCGCCCGCCGGCGAGCCGGATATGCGCCATGCCGCCACCCAGAACGCCGGTCATCATCGGCTCCACCACCGACAGCGCGAAGAACCCCGCGATCGCCGCGTCGATGGCGTTACCGCCCGCCGCCAGCATCTCCGCCCCCGCCGCCGAGGCCAGCGGATGGTTCGTCACCACCATCCCAAGCCGTCCGAACGCGGAATGTTTCTCCGTCGTGAAGCGCGCCCCGGCGCGATCCCGCCAGTCGAAGTCATGGGTCTCAGACATGATCGGCACGCTCTCCTTCACCTGGACCATTCCACCTGGGCGCGATCGCTGCTCAAAAACGATCGAGACAGTGGCCGGCCAACGCCAGCCCATGCTCCGCCGCCAGTGTTCCTCAGCACCCGTGTCCTGAGCAAGCCGCTCAACGCCCCTTATCCCAGAGCACGCCAGGTTGTAAGCGATCCCGCTCAGGACACGGCGGGGAACATGATCGTCATCGATTCGGGTCTCGGCGGGATATCGGTGGTGCGTGCCCTCCGCGCGGCGCAGCCCAGATTGGCCCTGGCCTATGTCGCCGACACGGCGGGTTTCCCCTATGGCGCCAGAACCGCCGCCGACCTCGCCGCCCGCGCCGCAGTCACCTTGACCCAGGCCACGCGCCATCACAGCCCGTCCGCGATCGTGGTCGCCTGCAACACCTTGTCCACCTTGTGCCTGACCCAATTGCGCGCGGCCTTCGCGTTTCCCGTCATCGGCACGGTGCCCGCGATCAAGGTCGCCAGCGCGCTGTCCCGCCGCTTCACCCTGCTGGCCACGCCAAACACGGCGCACAGTGTCTATAGCCGCGACCTCATCGACCGTTTCGCGAACGGCGCCACGGTCGATCGTCACGGCGCCCCCGGCCTCGCGATCATCGCCGAGCGGATGCTTCTGGGCTGGCCCATACCAACCGCCGAGCTGGCCGCCGAGCTGGCCGCCG
>JAYVXQ010000292.1:0-4605 GCA_043785025.1 Acetobacteraceae bacterium | reverse complement strand
GAGCGCGCCATCCATCACGCCCCCCCACTCGCATCCAAAGCCGCCTGCAACATCCACGCGGCCGCCATCGCGTCCACCGCTCCGGCCCGCTGCCGCCGGGTCGCATCCGCCTCCTCAATCAACAGCCGATTGACCGCGGCACTCGACATCCGCTCATCGAACATCGCCACCCCCAATCCCGTCATCTCCGACAAATCCCCGGCCCAATCGCGCGCGCTCTGCGCCGCCGGCCCCACGGTGCCGTCCATCGACAACGGCAACCCCACCACCAGCCCCCCCACATCCTCCTTCAACGCGATCTTTAAAATCTCGATCGCGATCGCCTTCATCTTCCCCCGCTTCAAAATCCCGAACGGCGAGGCCAGCATCAACCCCACATCCGTCAACGCCAGCCCAATCGTTTTGCTTCCGGGATCAATCCCGATCAGCCGCCGCCTGGCCGGCAACGACGCCCGCAACAATTCAACCGAGGAAAAAACCGTCATGACCCATCCCAACCACACCAAACCGCGATATGCGCGACATCGCCCAACCAACGCAAACTCCGCGGCCTGGCAGCGCATGGAAATCCGCCCTATCATTCGGCCATGCGCAGCCCATCACTAACCAAACGCCACGAATTCGCCGCGTCCCTCGCCATCGAGGCGGGCGCTCTCGCCCAATCCCTCCGCCAATCACTGGGCTTGCCCGATTCAAAACAACCGATGGATTTCGTCACCGAAGCCGACCACGCCGTCGAATCCCTGATCCGCCAACGCATCGACCATGAATTCGGTGACCCCGTGATCGGGGAGGAACAAGGCGGCGCAACCGCGGAGCTCGTCTGGGTCGTCGACCCCATCGACGGCACCATGAATTACATCCACGGCTCGCCCCGCTGGTGCGTCTCGATCGCGCTGGTCGCGGATGGCGACATTCAATCCGGCGTCATCCACGCCCCCGATGAAAACCGTCTGTTCACCGCTCAAAACAAAATGGGCGCCTTCCTGAACGGGGCCAAAATCCGAACCAGCGGGCTGCGCCACGGCGCCTCACCGGTCGTCGAAGTTGGCTGGTCGCCGCGACACCCGATCGCCGATTATGCCGCGTTGATCCAGAATTTAATCGCCGATCGGATCGAATTCCGCCGCCTCGGCTCCGGCGCGCTCGGCGTCGCCGACACCGCGTGCGGCCTCAACGACGGCTATATCGAGCTTCATATCAACGCGTGGGATGTCCTCGCCGGTATCGTGCTGGTCCGCGAGGCGTCGGGCCACACCAACGACTTCCTCGCCCATGACGGCCTGATCGCGGGCAATCCCATCATCGCCTGCACGCCGGAACTCGCGACCCAGATCAACCGGGCAACAGCGGCTTTGATTAACGCGCGCCCAGTCTGAGCCGGTGCGCGATATAATCGCGATCGTTGGTCCCGTCGTAGGACATTTTGAACGGCTGCTTCACCGGAGGCACCGCGACCTCCACGACCGCCGGCTTCGCGGTCCTTTTCTTCACGGCGATAACAGGTTTGCGATCGTCAGACGCCTCGGCCATGTCGCGCACTCCCATAAAAATCCGGGGACGGCGGGTCGCGCCTGAACGCGGCCGCCACTATCATGTTTCGAGATTGGCACGATCCACCCAAAAACTAGGCCATAGCACCAGCCTCGCCAATAACTCTATTCTGAGGCCTAATGCGAATCGACGCAAGAGACCGCTCAATTCGGTAGTGTCTCAGTTTGAAAAAGTAAGTCCGGCTCCGGCCCGCTCCCCCGCCCGGCCACCCACGATTATAATGACATGGGTGTCTGGGCGGGAGAGCGGGCCGGAGCCGGACTTCAAACTGAGACACTACCCTCAATTCTCCTCGAACCGCGCCGGTAACCGGCCCGCGCGATAGAGAATCACCGGCTCGTCGTCATACTCACCCAATTCCGCGTCGCCCGAGGTCGAGAACGCCACCACGCCCGCCTTGGTCAACTCCATCCGCTCCGCCGTGCGCCGTGCCGCTTCGGACGATTTGCACCGCACCGGCATCTCATTGATCAGCCGCGCGCCGCGTCCAGGCCGGAACGCCTGCACCAGAAAAACCGTCTCATGCGCCATGAACCCGCCCCCAATCCCCAAATGTGAAGCCCAGGAACAAACGCGTGGTACTGGGCGTTATTGTCTGCTATGAAACCACCAGGGAGAGTACTGGCGAACAGCGATTCGCGGCGTCCGCACACCGTCTGAATCTCCCCGAGGATACACCATGCAAATCCGAGTCGGCTATGAACTGATTTACGACTGCGTCCAATCGACGCCGATGCTGCTGACATTGAATGTCCACCACTCGCGGGTTTCCGAGCTCGTCGCGCCCGACCATGTGAAGACCGAGCCCGCGGTCCCCATCAACGGCTACCGCGACGGTTTCGGCAATTGGTGCAACCGCATCGTCGCCCCCGCCGGCCGGATCAAGATCACCTCGGACGCCGTGATCAACGACACCGGCGCGCCCGACCCGTATGAGCCCAACGCGGTGCAGATCCCGGTGCAGCATTTGCCCGATGACGTGCTCGTGTTCCTGTTGGGCAGCCGCTATTGTGATACCGACCGGCTTTCGGACATCGCCTGGGGCCTGTTCGCCGAGGCGCCGACGGGATGGGGACGCGTGCAGGCGATCTGCGACTTCGTCCATAACCACATCAAATTCGATTACATGGCCGCGCGGTCCACCCGCACCGCCTGGGATGCCTACCAGGAGAAAACCGGCGTTTGCCGCGACTACGCCCATCTCGCGGTCGCGCTCTGCCGCTGCATGAACATTCCCGCGCGCTATTGCACCGGCTATCTCAGCGATATCGGCCTGCCGCCGCCTTACCCCGACATGGATTTCGCCGGCTGGTTTGAGGCTTATCTGGGCGGCGTCTGGTATACGTTTGACCCGCGCAACAATGAACGCCGCCAGGGCCGCATCCTGATGGCCCGCGGCCGCGACGCCGTCGACGTCCCGCTCAGCACTGCCTTCGGCCCGAATATCCTGGCCGGATTCAAGGTCTGGACGGATGAGATCGTCGTGGCCCCACCATCCAAACCCTGAAAGGCCCGCGCCCCTGAAAACCAGGGGCGCGGTATCGACAATCAGCCCTCGGCGGACTTCTCGACGTGATCGGCCACCATCGCCTCGGTGGTGATCATCAGCGACGCGACGGACGCGGCATGCTGCAACGCCGACCGCACCACTTTGGTGGGATCGATGATGCCGGCCTTCACCATGTCCTTATACGTGCCCGTCTGCGCGTCGAACCCGAAGCCATAGTCGTCGTTTTCCAGTACCTTGCCGGAAATCACGGCGCCGTCCTCGCCCGCGTTCTCCGCGATCTGGCGCATCGGCATCCGGATCGCTTTACGCACGATATCGATGCCCGCGCGCTGATCGTCGTTATCTGCCTTCAGCTTCGCCAAAATCAGCGACGCCCGCGCCAGAGCCACACCGCCGCCCGGCACGATCCCTTCCGCCACCGCGGCACGGGTCGCATGCAGACCGTCATCAACCCGATCCTTACGCTCTTTCACTTCGACTTCCGTGCTGCCACCAACGCGAATGATCGCGACGCCACCGGCGAGCTTCGCCAGACGCTCCTGCAGCTTCTCCTTGTCGTAGTCCGAGGTGGTTTCCTCGATCTGCGCCCGGATCTGGTTGCAACGCGCGGTGATCTCGGCTTTCTTGCCGGCGCCCTCGACGATCGTGGTGTTCTCTTTGTCGATCAGCACGCGCTTGGCCGTGCCCAACATCGCCAGCGTGACGTTCTCGAGCTTGATGCCCAGATCCTCGCTGACCAGATCGCCGGACGTCAGCACCGCGATGTCTTCCAGCATCGCCTTGCGACGATCGCCGAAACCCGGAGCCTTCACCGCCGCGACCTTCAACCCGCCGCGCAATTTGTTGACGACCAAAGTCGCCAGCGCCTCACCCTCGACGTCTTCCGCGATGATCAGCAGCGGACGCGACGACTGCGCGACGGCTTCCAACAGCGGCAGGAAGCTTTGCAGCGCCGACAGCTTCTTCTCATAAAGGAAGATATACGGGTTCTCGAGCTCGATGTTCATCTTCTCGGGATTGGTGATGAAATACGGCGACATATAGCCGCGATCGAATTGCATCCCCTCGACGATATCCAGTTCCGTCGCGGTGCCCTTGGCTTCCTCGACCGTGATCACGCCCTCATTGCCGACTTTCTGCATCGCTTCCGCGATCATCTTGCCGATATCCGCCTCGCCGTTGGCCGAGATCGTGCCGACCTGCGCCACTTCCGCCTGAGTCGAAATCTTCTTGCTGCGCTTTTCCAGTTCGGCGACCACGGCGACCACCGCCTTGTCGATGCCGCGCTTCAGGTCCATCGGGTTGAGACCAGCGGACACCGCCCGCGCGCCCTCTTTCACGATCGCGCGCGCCAGCACGATCGCCGTCGTCGTGCCATCGCCGGCCACGTCGTTGGTCTTGGAGGCGACCTCACGCGCCATCTGCGCGCCCATGTTTTCGAACTTGTCAGCCAACTCGACCTCTTTGGCGACCGTCACACCGTCTTTGGTGATCCGCGGCGCGCCATAGCTTTTGTCGAGCACCACATTGCGTCCCTTGGG
>JAYVXQ010000291.1:0-14344 GCA_043785025.1 Acetobacteraceae bacterium | reverse complement strand
GCCAGGCGTCGATCTGGGTTTGCAGGTCGTCACGCTTCTTCAACAGCGCGTCACAGCGCGGCGCGAGATCGCGCGACAATCCGGCGAAACCCGTCCAGAACGCGGCGGGATCGACGCCGGTACCCGGGATCGCCTCGGCGTTCACGAAATCATACAATCCGCGAGCAATGCTTAGTCCGGCGGCGTCGACGCGGTCCATATTGAAACTCTCCTGCGAATTCCGCGCGGCGATCGAACCGCGCGGCTCTATCCGATGATAGAAGTGGCCGATGATAGAAGTGGCCGATGATAGAATTGGCCGATGATAGGAGTGGCCGATGATAGGAGTGGCCGAGAGATGGGCCAAGAGGGGAGTGATTCACGATCCGCGTAACCCCGCCTTACCCGCGGGCCCGTCATGATTTGTCACAATCCGTGACCCAGGCGTTGTGAAATCGGCCCGCCCAGGACACAAATACGACATCAGGCTGGCGCCCTTTTATAGCGTCATCCGATCAGGTGGACACACCTGTTCGGATAAAGATGTTCGCCCAAATAAGTCATTTGGAGCGGGTTCCGTGAGCCAACGCGAACGGATTCCGCTCCGGTCCCGCCCAAAGCCATGAAAAAGGAGCGTCGCATGAAAGCATTCATCGTTTTCACAGTAGCCGCGGTCACGCTCACCATGATCGGCGCCCGCCCGACCGCCGCCATTCAACCCGCCCGTGTCTCCATCAGTCCATCCGCCCAACTGATCGCGGACGGCTGCGGACCCGACGCTTTCCGCGGTCCCGCCGGCCACTGCCGCCCCTTCGCGCGCGAGCGGATGCGGGAGCGCGCGTTCGAGCGGCGGGCCTGCCCGCGCGGCTACCACCCCGGCCGCGAAGGCCGCCGCTGCTGGCCCAATTAACGCGCGGGCCGCAGCACCACCGCGATTTCCTCCAACACCGAGGGATCCTCGATCGTCGGCGGCACCGGCGCGTCCTCCCCATCGGCGATCTTGCGGATGGTCCCGCGCAAGATCTTGCCGGAGCGGGTTTTCGGCAGCCGCGCCACCACGCGCGCGTCGCGGAACGACGCCACCGGACCGATGCGATCTCGTATCAACGTCACCAGCTCGGCGGTGATCTCGGGGTGCGGCCGGTTCACGCCGTTTTTCAGCACGACCAACCCCACCGGCGTTTGCCCCTTCAGCGCATCCTTCGCCCCGATCACCGCGCATTCCGCGACATCGGGGTGGGCCGCCAGCACCTCCTCCATCGATCCCGTCGACAGGCGGTGGCCGGCGACGTTGATGATGTCATCGGTCCGCCCCATCACCCAGACATCGCCGTTGGCATCGACGACTCCCGCGTCACCGGATCGATACCAACCCGGAAAATCCGACAAATACGCACTCCGGTATCCCGCCTCATTCTCCCATAAGGTCGGCCCGCAACCCGGCGGCAGAGGCAGTCGCAAACATAAATTCCCCGTGCTACCCGCCGCCAGAACGCGGCCGTCATCATCCAACGCGTGCAGGTCATAGCCCGGACAGGCCCGCCCGCCCGATCCCGGCAGAGACGGAAACAAGCCATACTCGCGGAACCCCGCCGTGATCGCCCATCCCGTTTCGGTTTGCCACCAATGATCGACGACGGGTTTGTTCAGCGTCCCGGCGGCCCAGATCGCGGTCGGCGGATCGCACCGCTCGCCCGCCAGGTACAACGCCTCCAACGACGACAGATCATGCGAAGCCGTCAGTTTCAGGGAAGGATCCTGCTGCTTGATCGCCCGCATCGCGGTCGGCGCCGTGAACAATACTTTTGCTTTATGCCGCGCGATCACCCGCCAGAACGCGCTGGCATCCGGGGTGCCGACCGGCTTGCCCTCGTACATCACTGACGTACAGCCCCGCAGCAACGGCCCGTAAACGATGTAGCTGTGACCAACAACCCAGCCGACATCGGACGCCGTCCAGAACACATCCCCCGCGTCCAGCCCGTAAATCATCTTCATCGAATGCCACAGCGCGACCGCGTGCCCGCCATTGTCGCGCACGACGCCTTTCGGCCGTCCCGTGGTTCCGGATGTGTAAAGAATATACAGTGGATCCGTCGCCAGCACGGGCACGCAGTCATGCGGCGCGGCGGCGGCCTCCACCACCGCGAAATCATGATCCCGCCCCGCGACCATTGAAGCCGCCGCCTGGGCTCGTTGCAGAATGACACAGAAATCCGGCTTGTGCGGCGATAATTCAATCGCCAGATCCAGCAACGGTTTATACAGAACCACGCGACCGGGCTCCAACCCGCACGAGGCCGAAACGATCACCTTAGGCTTCGCATCCGCGATCCGTGTCGACAGCTCCGCCGCCGCGAAGCCGCCGAACACCACCGAATGGATCGCGCCCAGACGCGCACAGGCCAGCATCGCGATCGCCGCCTCGGGCACCATCGGCATATAGATCACCACACGATCCCCGCGCGTGACCCCCAACGCGGCCAGAGCGCCCGCCATTTTCGCCGTCCGGTCGCGCAACGCCCGGTACGTATGCGTCACGACCTCGCCGGTCATCGCGCTGTCCCAGATCAGCGCCGCCTGCTCGCCGCGACCGGCGTCGACATGCCGGTCGAGGCAGTTGAATGCCGTGTTCAGCATTCCCCCGGCGAACCACTGGCCATACGCGCCGAGCGAGGCGTCGAACACCCGATCCCATGGTTTTGTCCAGGAAATCCCCGCCGCCGCTTGCGCCCACCACGCTTCGGGATCGCGGATCCAGGCGGCGCGCGCCGTGTCGTAAAGGGCGTTGTCGGTCATGGCGGGACGTCCTCGGTTGACTTATGCCCAGGTTTGTCCGACCGGGCGGAACGACGGTCAAGCGGCTGTAACCGTCGGGACGACAGACACGCGTTACCATGTCGGGACGACAGACACGCGGTACCATAAGGACATCCCATGCAAACCAACGGACAGACGGCGGTGGTGACGGGCGGCGGCTCGGGTCTCGGGGCGGCGACGGCCACTCTGCTCGCCGAGGCCGGTTGCCGCGTCGCCGTCCTCGACATCAACGAAGCGGCAGCCCATGCGCACGCCGCCACCATCGGCGGCATCGGCATTAAATGCGACGTCGCCGACGCGCCCTCCGCCGAGGCCGCCATGGCCGAAGTCGACGCCGTACTGGGCGCGATCCGCGTGCTGGTGAACTGCGCGGGCATCGGCACCGCCGGTCGTGTCGTCGGCCGCGACGGCCCGCTGAAACTCGACGCGTTCGAGCGGGTTATTCGCGTCAACCTGATCGGCACCTTCAACATGATCCGCCTCGCCGCCGCCCGCATGAGCGCGCTGGACCCGCTCGAGGATCAGGAGCGCGGAGTGATTATCAACACCGCCTCGATCGCCGCCTTCGACGGCCAGGTCGGTCAGGCCGGCTATGCCGCGTCCAAGGGCGGGGTTGTCAGCATGACCCTGCCGATCGCCCGCGAGCTGGCCCGCGCCGGCGTCCGCGTCATGACCATCGCGCCCGGCGTCTTCGAAACCCCGATGGTCGCCGGCCTCCCGCCCGAGATCAAAAAATCCCTCGGCGACGGCGTCCCGTTTCCACAACGGCTTGGCCTCGCGACCGACTACGCGGCATTGGTGATGCACATCCTCGCCAACCGCTATTTGAACGGGGAGGTTATTCGCCTCGACGGCGCCCTGCGGATGGCGCCGCGTTAAGCGGTTCCGGCGCGCGGTCGCATACAAAGCGCGTCAGGAAAAAATTTTCGCTCATTTGGGTTGCGTCCGTCCCGGATTCTGATACTGAAACCGCGCTGAAGGACTCTATCGTAATAAAATCGCCTGTAGCGGCCGTTTCCACACGACGAAGTCCATCACTGGTGGCCCATCAGTCCGCCGTGTCACCCACCATCCCCGGGGAACCAGAATGCCGATTTCATCGAAACCCGCATGGGGACATGGTCACGACCTCAACACCGCGCCGTCCTGGCCTGAGATCGAGGCGGCTATTGACGCGGGCGCGGGTTCCTTCAGCAAACACACGGCCCCCGGAACGGTGATTTTGTACGGCCTGGCCGTGGGCGGCACCGCCACCGGAACCGCGACCGCGGGCACCGCGCCCGCCGCGACCCGCGTGACGACCACCGGTTCGGGCCTTGTATTCAATCTGGTCTGGGGAGCCAGCGTCGGCGGCGCCCCCATGGGCTTCATGTCCGACATGATCGCCGCCGCGCGGTTTCTGGAAAGCAAGATCGGCACCGCCGCCACCCTCAATCTCACCGTCGGCTATAACGAGATCGGCGGCAGCGCCCTTTCGGGCGGCGCTTTGGGTGAAAGCGCGTCCTACCTCATGAGCGTCAGCTACAGCGCGCTCGTCGCCGCTCTGACCCGGACCGCGTCGACCGACGCCACCGACCGGAGCGTGCTGGCGGCACTCCCCGCCACCGCCCCCGTCAGCGGGACCTGGTGGGTCACCACCGCGCAAGCCAAGGCCCTGGGCCTTTCCGCCGCCAACGGCACTGGCACCGATGGATTGGTCGGGTTCGGTCCGTCCTCCGCCTTCACCTATGGCGCCACCAACACGTCCGGGGCGATCGCGCCCGGCACCTATGATTTCTTCGCGACGGCCTTGCACGAGCTGACCGAGACGATGGGCCGCATCCTGCTGACCGGAGGGTCCGTCGGCGGCGCCGTGTCTTACGACCTGCTGGACCTGATGCACTTTGACGCGGCGACCGGCAAAGCGACCTTCTCCGGCTCCACGCCCGGCTATTTCTCGACCGACGGAGGAGTCACCAATCTCGGCGCTTTCAACACCGCCGGCGGTGGCGACAGAGGCGATTGGGCGTCCTCGGTGACGAACGATCCGAACGACGCCTTCGCCAATCCGGGCGTGCTGGAAAGTTTTTCCGGCCTCGATGTGACCGAGTTGGATGCGTTGGGTTGGAACCTGACCAGCATTGCGACGCCCGTACCGGTGCCGGTGCCGGTGCCCACGCCCACGCCGGTGCCAGTTCCAACGCCCGTGCCGGTTCCGGTTCCGACCCCGACGCCGGTTCCGGTGCCCATTCCCGCACCGACCCCGATCGCCCCGACCGGCGTCACCGAATCCCCGATCACCGGCTGGATCGGTTATAGCCAGGCCAGCAACGGCATCTACGGCTCGTCCCAACTGGCCATGGTCAGCCAGACCGGAGGCGTCGCCGGCGACAAATTCACCTACACATTGGGCGGGGCGGGGGCGGCCTTCGCCTTGTCCCGGTCCGGCAACAGCGCGATCCTGTCGACCGCCCGGTCCGGCGCGATCGGCGCCGCGGGCGGCAAATTATACGCCCTGACCCTCATCGCGACGGACGCCACCAATGGCGCCTCCGCCGCGCCCGCCGCGCTGAATGTCGTCATCGCCGGCGCCGGAGCCGACACCGTCAATCTGACCGCGCTCAGCGGCATCGTGACAGCGGCACCCAGTTTCATCTACGGCCTGGCCGGGAACGACACATTGAACGCCGCGGGCATGTCGGGTCCGCAGGTGTTTATCGGCGGCGCGGGTGCCGACACCATGACCGGCGGATCCGGCGCCAATGTCTATGCCTATGGCGCGACGTCCGATTCGACCGCGAAATTGATGGACATCGTGACGAACTTCAACCCGGCGCGCGACACCATCGACCTCTCCGGATTGGGCGTTTCACTGGGTTCGCCGGTGACGCTGTCCGCCTCCGCCACCAGCCTCGCGGCGGGGTCGATCGGCTGGCAGACGGCGGGGGGCAACACCTTCGTCTACGTCAACACCTCGGGCCGCGCCGAGGCCCTGACCGCCACCAACATGAAGATCGCGCTTTTGGGCGCGGTCACTCTGTCCACCGGCAACATCGTCCACGTCTGACGCGGGATCCGGGCCGCGACACCGCGGCCCGGAATGCGATTCATCGCTTTGAATTTCCCACGGCCGTCACCTTCCGATAATCCGCCGCGCGATCGCCATCCGGTGCACCTCCGACGGCCCCTCGTAAACCCGCATCGTGCGCACCTTCTGCGCCATCAACTGCAACGGCAGCTCCTTCGCCATGCCCATCGCGCCGAATGATTGCATCGCGTGGTCGATGATCTCCGTCGCCATCTCCGTCCCGTATAATTTGATCATCGAGGCCTCGGTCCGCACATCCTTCCCCGCGTCGGCCTTGGCGGCGGCGTCATAGACCATCAATCGGCAGGCATGGATCTTGATCGCGGCGTCGGCGATCCACCACTGGATCGCCTGGCGGTCGGCCAGCCGCTGCCCGAACGTCACCCGCTGCTTCGTATGCTCCACCATCATGTCCAAAGCGCGCCGGGACATGCCGATCGACCAGGCGCCCATCTGCAACCGCCGCACCGTCAGGCGCAGCTGCATGGGCGCATAGCCCTTGCCCTCGATGCCCAATAACTGCGAGGCGGGGATGCGGCAGTCGTCGAACACGAGTTCATAGGTGCGCTGCCCGCCGATCATCGGGATCTCACGCTCGATGATGAAGCCCTTGGTGCCGCGCTCGACGATGAAGGCGGTGACGCCCTCGGCCCGTTTGCCCTCGCCGGTGCGCGCCATGACGACGATGAAATCGGCTTTGGGAACGCGGCTCACCCAGATCTTGCGCCCGTTGATCACCCAATCGCCGCCGTCTTTGACCGCCCGCGTGGTCATCCCCGCCGGATCGCCGCCAGCGCCCGGCTCGGAGATCGCGATCGCCGAATGCGCCTCGCCCCGCGCATAGGGTTCCAGGTACCGGCGTTTCTGATCGTCGTTCGCCGCCGCGATCAGCATATGCAAATTCGGACTATCGGGCGGGAACGTGAACGGCGCGCAGGTTCGCCCCTGCTCCTCATACACCCCCACCAGCGCGGAATAGGGCAAATTCGCCCCGCCATACGCCTCGGGCACATCCAGCCCCCACAGCCCCAACTCCTTGCAGGTGGCGAGGACTTTCGCTTCCTCATCCGGCGTCAGGCCCGGCGATTTGCCCGCCGCCTCCCGTGCCAGAGCGGCTTTTTCCAGCGGGATCAAATCGCGGTCGACGAATTTCGCCACGAGATCCTTCAACATCTGGTGTTCTTCGGGCAGTTCGAACATCTCTCAATTTCCTTCCGCGCATGGGCTGGTTGGTTGGTTGTGCCCCCGCCGTCGCATCGCGGCAAGTTACGCCGGCACGCGCGCCGCCCGGCCCTGAGCGCGCAAAGCCGCCACGGCGGCTTCGTCGAACGAAACGAATTCCGCGGCGCCCAACCAGCGCCCTTCATGCGCGATCACGCCATCAGCGAAATCGCCGCCCGCCGCGAGCATCGCGAGGCCCGCACCCACCGCCGGCCGGTCGAACACGACATTCTCCGCGTTCAGCAGCACGGCAATCGCCTCCGCGACCTCTGATCGTGGAAATTTATAGCCGTGGTCAAGAACCCAAACCACTTCGCACAACGCCGTCAGCGTGAGCGCGACGTTATCCGCACGCACCAGTTCCGCCTTCGCCAGCGCGCTCTGCCGCGGGTCATCGCCAGTCAACGCGCGAACAAGAAGGTTCGTATCGGCCGTTATGTTCACCGCCGGCCGGCCCATCCCTCTGACGCGATTTGATTGATTTCTTCAATGGTAAGCGTCGGGCCGCCCTCTCGCTTCAGTAGATCGAAGGCATCCGAGATGCGCCCATGCCTCCCCTCGGCTCGGACCTCGATCTTGCCGCCCGGCAAAATGTCCACGGCGATTTGTTCACCGGGATGGACCCCAAGGTGCTGAAGCAATTCCTTCCGCAGCGTCACCTGACCCTTGCTGGTCACGGTCAATGTCATGGTCATCGCGATGCCTCAACGGGGTGTCTGAGGCCCTTAAGTAAGGCAAAACCGCCTTACTTTCAAGCCTTCGCCACGTTCCGCGGCACATCCCGGAACGGCCGCCCGGTATCCACGCTCATCTCCTTGGGCATCTTCAACACCCGCTCGGCGATGATATTGCGTTGAATTTCATCCGTGCCCCCGGCGATCGAGGTCGCTGGCACCGACACCAAAATCTCCGCGATGGTGCCGCCCAGAGGCCCATCCTCGCCCGCCAGCAAGGCACTCGCACCCGATAATTGCGTATGCACCCGTGCGGCCGCCCGCGCGATATGGCTCGACGCCAGCTTGCCCAACGATCCCTCGGGCCCCTGAGCGCGGCCCATCTCTTGCGCCGCGCGCGCCCGCCGCGCCGTCCATTCCGCCGATTTCGTCATGATCATCAGCCGCCCGATTTCCTGGCGCACCGCCGGATCGCCGATCCCGCCGGTCTCCCGCGCCCGTTGCATGATCAGATCGATCCGGCCCGCGCGATTCGGATACCATTTATACGGAGCCAGCGCGATCGCGATTTCCTCCCGCTCCTCCTGATACGCGCGGCCCGGCAAATCCGAGCCCATGGCCCATGATTTCAAACTATCGGCGCCGCGCCGTTCATGCATCAGCGTCGTGGTCGTCACGGCCCACCCTTGCCCGACCTCGGCCAGAAGATGCTCGGGCGGAACGATCGCGTCCGTCAGGAACACCTGGTTGAACGTCGCGTGGCCGTTCATCTGGCGCAACGGCTGCACGGTCACACCCGGTTGATGCATATCAATAATGAAATAGGACAGGCCCGCGTGCTTGGTCTTATCCCAGTCGGTGCGTGCGAGCAACAAACCCCAATCCGCCTTTTGCGCGCCGGAGGTCCAGACTTTCTGCCCGTTCACCACCCATTGATTGCCCTTCAGATCCGCCCGGGTCACGGCGCCGGCCGCGTCCGATCCGCTGCCCGGCTCGCTGAACAACTGGCACCAGGCGTCTTCCCCGGTCAAAATCCGCCGCAGAAACTTCTTCTTGTGCCAGTCATTGCCGTGCACCAAAATCGTCGCCGCCGCGAGGACGCGAATGCCAACCTTGGCGACGCCGATCGCGCCGATGCGTTTGAATTCTTCTTCCACCACCGGAACGAGGCCGGCGGACAGATCGCGGCCATACCAGTCGCGCGGCCAATGCGGCGCGCCCCAGCCGGAATCCGCCAGCATCTCGCGCCATTCCACCAGGCCGCGATCGACAGACCAGTTCGCTTCCAACCAGGCGCGGCATTCCGCGCGGACGCTGGCTTCGTTCATATTGGCTTCGTTCATGCCGCATCCTCCCAGTTGCGCATCATCCGCTCGCGATGAAAATGCGCGTCGCCGAATAAGACCTCGGACGCCTTCGCGCGCTTGAACCACAGATGCGTATCGTTATCGAAGGTAAACCCGATCCCGCCATGGATCTGGACGGCGTGAATCGCGGTCTGCATATAGGTTTCGCTCGCCCCCGCCTTCGCCAGCGACGCCATCGCGACGATATCGCCGTCCCCCTCATCCAATGCCGCCGCCGCGTAATACGCCGCGGCCTTCGCCAGTTCGACCTCCAGCAGCATATCCGCCTGCTTGTGTTTCATCGACTGGAACGACGCGATCGCGCGGCCGAACTGCATCCGCATCATCGCATAGGCCAAGGCGTCCTCGCGCAACCGCTCGGCCCCGCCCACCATCTCATTGGCGAGACAAACCACCGCCTCGGTCATGGTTTTCGCGAACGGCGCCGCCGCCATGCCGTCGTCACCCAACAGAGCCGCCTCGACCCCATCGAAGGTCAGCCGCGCCAGTTTCCGCGTCGGATCGACCGTCTTCAACGCCCGCCGGTGCAACCCTTTCGCGTCGCCCGCCACCGTGAACAACGACAACCCGCGATCGGAGCGCGCCAGCACGACAATCAGATCCGCCGTGTGCCCATCGAGCACGAAACTCTTGTGTCCGCTCAACCGCCACTGATCGCCGGCGCGCGTCGCCATCAGCGCCGTCGTCTCCCCGGTCCAATCGCCGTCATCCTCGACGCTGGCCAGGGTCGCGATGACATCGCCCGAGGCGATCCCTGGCAGCAGCGCTTTCTTCTGCCCCTCGGTCCCCGCGTTCAATATCGCCCCAACGCCCAGTACCGCGGAGGCGAAGTACGGCGCGCACAGCAAGGCGCGTCCCATTTCCTCCAGCACGATGCATTGCTCGCCAAAGCCGAAGCCCTGGCCGCCATAGGCCTCGGGGATACGCAGCGCCGCGAGGTCCATGGCGTCATTCAATTTGCGCCAGCTTGCGCGTTCCCAGCCCGCCTCGGTTTCCATCAGGCGGCGCGCCTCTTTCGTCGGCGCCTGCTCCTGCAAATAGCGGCGGAGATTGACGCGGAATTCGTCCTGCTCGGGCGAGAAACTGAATTTCATTGAAAGTCCCCTCTGGCCGGAATTATAGGACCGCTTTCACGCGCCGGGGAAGCCTCGCGGCTTTTGTCGTATCCAACACGGGAAAACGCCGCGGTCGTCGGCGGTGATCTGTCCGGTGAACGCGATACTTTGTGAAAGCGGATGCGCCGGACAGATCACCGCCGACGACCGCGACCTGAAAACCAGCCCAGAATCAAAACCGCCCGCCTCAATCATGAAGCGGGCGGGATTGCGATCGATGCTCAGTCCGTCTCGACTAACGCGAGTAGAACTCGACCACCAGATGCGGTTCCATCTGCACGGGATAGGGCACGTCGCTGAGTTTCGGCGCGCGCAGAAAGCGGCCTTTCATCGAGCGGTGATCGATCTCCAGATATTCGGGCACATCGCGCTCGGTGCTCTGGGTCGAGTCCAGCACGATGGCGAGCTGTTTCGACTTCTCCTTCACCTCGATCGTGTCGTTGTCGCGCACGAGGTAGGAGGGGATGTTCACCCGCTTGCCGTTCACCTGGATATGGCCGTGCGACACGAGCTGGCGCGAGGCGAAGGGGGTGATGGCGAATTTCATGCGGTAGCAGATGGCGTCGAGGCGCCGCTCCAGGATCTCGATCAGATTCTCGGACGTGTCGCCTTTGCGGCGGACGGCTTCCTCGTAATATTTGCGGAACTGCTTTTCGCCGATGTTGCCGTAGTAGCCTTTCAGCTTCTGCTTCGCCATCAGCTGGGTGCCGAAATCGGTCGGCTTCTTGCGCCGCTGGCCGTGCTGGCCGGGCCCGTAATCGCGCTTGGCGATCGGGGATTTGGCGCGGCCCCACAGGTTGACGCCAAGGCGGCGGTTGATCTTGTACTTACTTTCGGCGCGCTTGGTCATGGGCGCGTGCCCTTTCTCAGGTCGTATTGTTGCACCGGTAGGCCTTTGTCCGGCCCGAGGAACTGACCCCGGGGACCTGACAAAGACGGGCGCGGACCACGGTTTTGGGTCCGTCCACGTTCCCGGCAATGGAAGCCGCGCGGTATAGGGGAGCGGGCGGAGGGTTGTCAAACGATCCCTGGGTGGTCACACCCGCATGGGATGTTTGGGCGGCAAGCGATGATCACACGGGCTGATATTCTGTATCTGGGGCTGGCGGCGGGGGTCATCGGCTCCCTGGTCGGCGGGATGATGTTGGGGATTGGGATGAATTTGATCGTGGCGGGCGCCCCGGTGGGGTGGTTGCTGCTGCTGCCCGCCGCACCGGTTGGGGCCGTCCCGGGGTGGATTTTGGCGAAACGGCTGGCGCGGGCGTTGGGCTGAGGTTGTCAGGACCTGGCGCCCGGTGGTGAGGTTGATCATCGGTCGCGGGATCTCGGCGGCGGGCGTTCCGGCGCGGGTGACGAGCGGCGGCGCGAGCGGTCGCCACCGGCGTTTGGCCTCGTTTCACCGCTGCCGATCCCCCGCCGGGTCGTGGCGCGCCGATTTCAGGAACGAAATTGCGGGTGCGGGGAAACGGCGGTAGTGTCGGGGGTGAATCGTTCCGCCTCGCGTTCGGTTCCCTGTGGGGTGGGAGTGTCATGATCACGCTGTATGCGCTCAAGCCCAGATTTCAGGCGCTGCTGCGCCCGCTGACGCAGGCGCTGGCGGCGCGCGCGGTGACCGCCAATCAGGTCACGATCGCCGCCGCCGCGGGGTCCGTGCTGGTGGGCGGCATGGTGGGCGCGCTGGCCGATCATCGCGCGGTGTTTCTGCTGTTGCCGGTCTGGCTGTTCGCGCGCATGGCGTTGAACGCGATCGATGGCCTGCTGGCGCGCGAGTTCGGACAGAAAAGCGCCCTGGGCTTCTATTTGAACGAGTTGGGCGATGTTGTTTCGGATGCGGCGCTTTACGCGCCCTTCGCGTGGCTGGCGCCGTTCGGCGGGCTGGCGACCGGGATCGTCATCGTGCTGGCGATCCTGACCGAATTCGCCGGCGTTTTGGGAGCGGTCCGCCGTTACAACGGGCCGATGGGCAAAAGCGATCGGGCTTTGGTCATCGGCGGGCTCGGGTTTTGGATCGGCGTTGGCGGGGCCTTGCCAGGATGGTTCGCGATCGTGATGCCGCTGCTGGCGGCGGCGTTGGTGGTGACCGTCGTCAACCGGGTCCGGTCCGGGCTGGCGGCGGCGGGCCGATGACGCGACGCGACATGATCGAAATGAGTTTTCGAACTCATGACGATATCGATTTATTCTACCGGCACTGGCCCGCCGCTGGCACGCGGCGCGGCGCGATCGTGCTGTTTCATCGCGGGCACGAGCATTCCGGCCGCATGGCGCATCTGGCGGACGAGTTCGATCTGCCGGCGTTCGATGTCTTCGCCTGGGATGCGCGCGGGCACGGCAAATCGCCGGGGGAGCGGGGCTATAGCCCGAGCCTCGCGACCTCGGTGCGCGATGTGCAGACCTTCATCGACCACATCGTCGCGGCGCACGGCGTCGCGGTCGAGGATATCGCCGTCGTGGCGCAGAGCGTCGGCGCGGTGCTGATCGCGACATGGGCGCATGATTATGCGCCGCGGGTGCGCTGTCTGGTGCTGGCCTCGCCGGCGTTCAAGGTGAAGCTATATGTGCCGTTCGCCCGCGCGGGGCTGCGCCTCGCGCATCAGATGCGCGGGCTATTCTATGTGAATTCCTATGTGAAGCCGGGATTATTGACGCATGATCCGGCGCGCGCGGCGTCATACCGGGTCGATCCGCTGATCAGCCGGGCGATCGCGGTGAACATCCTGCTCGATCTGTATGACGCGGGGGAGCGTGTGGTGGCGGACGCGGGCGCGATCGTTCTGCCAACGCAACTGTTGATCTCAGGCGCGGATTTCGTCGTGCATCACGCCCCGCAGCACCGGTTTTATGAGCGGTTGGGCGCGCCGATCAAGGAACGCCACGTGTTGCCGGGATTTTTCCATGACACTCTGGGCGAGAAAGATCGCGCCGTCGCGATCACCAAAGCCCGGACCTTCATCCTTGCGCGCTTTGCCGAGGCGGCGGGCCCGCCGGTTTTGCTGCACGCGGATCAGCAGGGGTTCACGCGCGATGAGGCGGATCGCCTTGCCTCGCCGCTGCCGGTCGCCTCGTTCAGGGGCCTGTATTGGATCTTCACCCGTCTGGGTTTGAAACTCGGCGGGTTGGTGTCCGATGGCGTGCGGTTGGGCCATGAGACGGGGTTCGATTCGGGATCGACACTGGATTATGTCTATCGCGACACGGCCTCGGGCCGGGGTGTCATCGGGCGGTTGATCGACGCCAATTATCTGGGCTCGATCGGCTGGCGCGGGATCCGGCGGCGCAAGATCCATATCCAGGATTTGTTGCGCGACGCGATGCGGCGGTTGCGGGCGAAGACGATGCCGGTCCGGGTGATGGATATCGCGGCCGGCCATGGACGCTATGTGCTGGAGGCGCTGGAGGGCGGCACGACGCGGCCCGAGGGGATTTTGTTGCGCGACTATAGCGACATCAACGTCGCGGCGGGGGCGCGGCTGATCGCCGAGAAGGGCCTGGCGGATATCGCGCGATTCGAGAAAGGCGACGCCTTCGATCGCGACGGGCTGGCCGGGGTGATGCCGCGGCCGACGTTGGGCGTGGTATCAGGTCTGTACGAATTATTCCCGGACAACGCGATGGTTGGGCGATCGTTGGAGGGGCTGGCGGCGGCGATTCCGGCGGGCGGGTATTTGATCTACACCTGCCAGCCCTGGCATCCGCAACTGGAACTGATCGCCCGCGCGCTGACCAGCCACCGGCAGGGACAGGCCTGGATCATGCGGCGGCGCAGCCAGGCGGAGATGGATCAATTGGTGGAGGCCGCCGGATTTCGAAAGATCGCGCAGCGAATCGACGCATGGGGCATCTTCACGGTGTCACTCGCCGAACGGATCGCGTCATGATGTCTGCTTTGTGGGGGCGAGCCACGCGCTCGCTTCTGCTGCTCGCGCCTTTTTTCTTTCTGACCTATGGCGCGGCGACGCTGCTGACGTCGATGCGGACCGAGGTGGGGTCGATCGTTTACGCGTGGGAACGGTCAATCCCGTTCTGGCCGTGGACCATCGTGCCCTATTGGTCGATCGATGTGTTTTACGGGATCTCGCTGTTCATTTGCACGACCGATCA
>JAYVXQ010000290.1:0-38012 GCA_043785025.1 Acetobacteraceae bacterium | reverse complement strand
GCGTCGGGATTTCGCCACGTATTTGCTGGACGGCGGCGATCCAGACACGGCGCTGACCATTCTGCGCGATGCGCCGGAGGTGCCGGAGACGCTGACCTTACGTGGCATGGCGCTGGCCGAGACCGGCAAGTTTCGCGACGCGGCACGCTGTTTCGAATCGGCGGTGCGCCAGGCGCCGCGCATGCCCGATCATTGGGCGAACCTCGCGATGATGGCGCGGATCGAGGGCCGGTTCGACGACTCAATCGCCGGATATGATCGGGCCTTGGGGCTGGATGGAGCGGATCCTCAGTTGCGGGTGAACCGGGCGCTGGCGCTGCTGCATGCCGGACGATGGACCGAGGCATGGGGTGAGTATGAAACGCGGTTCAACCGGCCCGGATTCGCGCGGATTTCGGATGCGCCGCTGCTGGACACGGTCACGCCGGACACGCGCCTCAACGGCAAGACGGTGCTGGTGTGGCACGAGGACGGTTATGGCGACACCATTCAGTTCGCGCGGTATCTTCCCGCTTTGGCCGCCCTTGGCGCGCGCGTGACGGTGCTGGTGCCCGCGCAGTTGGGGCGGCTTTTAGAAGGCGTGGCTGGAATTTCGGTCGCGCGGATCGGTGATGGGCCAGTGCCCCGGCACGACCTGCAATGTCCGTTTTTCAGCCTGCCTCGCGCGTTCGGGGCGACCACGCGGAATGTGCCGGCCGGCCCTTATTTGAGCGCGGATCCCGCGCTGGCGGCGGCCTGGAGCGCCCGGGTGCCGCGCCAGTCAGGGGAATTGTCGGTCGGCTTGGTGTGGTCCGGCCTCGCGCGACCGTGGTTGCATGGGTTCACGGCGGTGGATCGGCGGCGCAGCGCGGGTCTGGCGGCGTTCGCGCCGTTGGCGACTGTGCGTGGGACCCAGTTCGTCAGTCTGCAGGCGGGGACCTCGGCGTCACAGGGACAGGATCCGCCGATGGGGATGACATTGGTGGATCCGATGGACGCGGTGCGGGACTTCGCCGATACAGCGGCGATCATCGCCAATCTGGATGTGGTGGTGACTGTGGATACCTCGGTCGCGCATCTGGCGGGGGCGATGGGGAAACGGGTGTTCCTGTTGGATCGTTACGACAATTGCTGGCGCTGGTTGCATGGGCGGGCGGACACGCCGTGGTATCCGTCGATGACGATTTTTCGTCAGCCCAGACCAGGGGATTGGGCGTCAGCGATGCATCGCGCGGCATCGGCGCTGGCGGCCTTGATGATCATTCCGGGGACGACGCCGGGCTCCGGGTTGGCGAACGCGGCGTGAGGAGGGACGCCGTTACGCCGCGCGGGTGATCATTGGTGGCGTCGCGATGCGCGCGAAGGTGCCCTGGCTCCATTGCAGCCCGCCGGGCGTCTGACACACGGGACATGCGGCGCGCCACGCCGGCTGTGGGGTTTTGCACGATACGCACACCCATTCCGGATCGGGATCGGCGGTCGCCGCGCGGCGCAGGGCATCGCGTTGCGCGCGCCGGCCTTCTTCGGTATCGCCGCGCGACTCTTCCTCCAGTTCGGCCAGCATCAGCCACATCCGGCGTTGGTTGAAGCCGGACGCGGCCAGTGCCTCCAGATGGCGGCGGGCTTCGCCGGTGACGCCCGAGTTGAGCGCGGTGCGGGCCAGCAGCAGGCGGGATTCGGTTTGTTCGGGCGTGT
The DNA here is from genome assembly GCA_043785025.1 of Acetobacteraceae bacterium. Classification (GTDB taxonomy): domain Bacteria; phylum Pseudomonadota; class Alphaproteobacteria; order Acetobacterales; family Acetobacteraceae; genus Rhodopila. The sequence goes on along the minus strand of JAYVXQ010000290.1, from coordinate 36,338 downwards.
CGGCGGTGAGTTTCCGGGCGGATTGGGCGCGGGAAAGGGGATCGGTGACGGAGCCCAGGGCCAGGGCCGCGATGTCGGGATGCGGCGCGCGCCGCCAGCCGTCGTTCAGCACCGCCAAAGCTTTTCTCTCGCGTCCGCGGGCGCGCAGGCCAGTGGCATACGTAACGATGGCGGGGACGAAAGCCGGATCGTATTTCAGTGCCTGGCGGGCGAGTTTTTCGGCGCGGTCGGGGTCGGCCTCGGCGCGGGCCGCCGCGACGGCGAGGGCGGCGCGGGTGGCGGGGGTTTCGGGGACCGAGAGGCCCAAGGCTTCTTCCCAATGTTCAGCACGGATCGCGAGTTGAGCGCGTTCCCCGCGCAGCCAGGCGGCGCCGGGATGGGCGGCTTCGGCCTGACGGGCAAGGTTAGTCGCGACGGTCCAATCCTGGCGCGTGATGGCGTCGGCGAGCAGGCCGCGCAAGCCCAGAAAGGCCGAGTCCTTGCGGCTGGATAACGCGGTCAGGGCAGCGCGGGCTTCGTCGTCGCGTCCCGCCAGGCGGCCGGATTCAGCGGCCAGTAATAGAGTTTGTGGCGTGTCGCCCAATAAAGCGCGGGCCCGGCTGGCTTCGCGGCGGGCGTCGGCTTTTTCACCGGCGGCGAGTGCCACCAGCGTGCGGGTGACCGCTTGCTCGCCGGTGCGGCGGCGGCGTTCCCGTCGCCAGGTGGCGTGGAAGCGGGTGACGCCGAACAACGCCAGCAGCAGGCGCAGGACAATGAACGCGGCGGCGAAGGTGGCGATCACGAGCACAATCGCGACCGGCGCGCTGGTCTCGACGGTATAGGGGCCCGCGTCGGCCGAGACGCGCCCGGGTAGGCGCGCGACGAACCAGGCGAAGGCCAGGATCAACACCGCCACAAAAAGGGTTTTGACGATCCGGCGCATCAGCCATTCCCCGCCAGGGCGGCCAGTGCTTCGGCCAGAGCGGCGCGCGCCGCCAGCAGCGCCTTCGCATCCGCCAGCCAGGGGGCGATGACCGTCGCGGGCGGGCCGGAAATGCCCCCGGCCAGCCGAACCGCGCCCGCCAGATCGCCCGCGTTGAGTGACGCGCGCGCTTGCTCCAGCGTTTCCAGGGTCGCGTTGCCGATGACAACGCGATCGCCCTCGCGCACCGTGATCAGCCGGTAATCGGCGAGGCGCGCGAGCACGCGATCGAGGAAAGGCTTGCCCTCGGTGTCCGGGGTCGTGAGCTTCGCGGCCTCCCGCATGACAGTGGGGAAAGCGAGGCGAAGGGCGGCCTCTGTCGGGGGCGGGGTCGCGGCGAAGCGGGTCAGGGCCGGAGGCGCGCCGGGGATTGGGCCGAGTTTGATGCCGGCGGCCAATGCGGCGGAGGCGGATTGCAGCCGGGCGAGGCGGACCGTGCGATCGGACGTGGCGGCGGCGCTCTGTTCCTGGCTCGCGAGCCCTGCGACGCGCTGTTGTAAGTCGTCCATTTGGGCGCGCAAAGGCGCCGCGCCGTCACGGTTCGCCAACGCGTCGACGCGGGACGCCAGGGCGTCGACCTTGCCGGAGCCGCTGGCCTTTTCCAGGGCATTCAGGCGTTCCTGAATCGCGGACATGTCCTGGATGTTGCCGGCGGTGACGCCGATGGGGGGCGTTCCGGTGGTCAGGACGCGGTCGGGCGTGGCGGTGCGCCGTTCCAGAGCGTCGAGACGCGCGCTCATGGCGCTGATATCAGCGGGGAGCGGGCGTTTTTCGAGGGCGGCGATGCGGGTTTCGAGCGTGGCGGTGTCGGATTTCCGGCTTCCGATCGCTGATGTAAGGCGGTCCCAGGCGTTCGGGGTTAGCCAGGCCCAGGTGAGGGCGACGCCGGAGAGGAGGATGAGGATCGCGAGGATTCGGGGCCACAGGCGGGGGCCGCCAGTGTCCGGCTCAGCGGGTTGGCGTGGCCGCGGGGGTTCGGATTTTGGCGGTTGCGGGGCAACAGGGGGCGTGGCGCGCGGGGGCGGTGGGAGATCCGATTTCACTACGGTGGCGGATGCCGGTCGCACCGATGCACCCGTTGGCGCTTCCGTCGGGGCTGTCTCTGGGGGCGATCCAGCCGCGCGCTCCGGTCCCGGCGAATTGGCAACGGTTGGGGCGGGTCGCGGCGTCACCTCGGCGGCGGGCCGTGGTGGGGACGCGCCCACCGGTCCGCTGGTCCCTGGACTGGCGTCCCGGACGGGTTCCCGAGAGGCGCTTTTCCCGCGCGCGGGGTCAATGTCATCACTCATCGCAGCAGCGCCAGCATCCCAGCCTGAGTTGGTAGACCAGTCACGCGGACTTGCGACCAGCCTCCATTCTCTAATGCCATGCCCGCTTTGGGACCGATAGTGATGGCCTCCAGTCGCGCCAAATGGGCGCCGAGACCGGCGGCGCGAACCAGGCGCATGAAGTGGCGCGCGGTCTCGGCCGAGAAGAACAAGACCGCGCGCAAACAGCCTGATCGCAGGGCCTCGGCGGCCTCGTGTGGCAGCGTGTTCGCGGGTTTGGCGGCATAGACGACGCGCCGCGCGACGCGGTACCCGGCGGCCCGCAACGCCTTCGCGAGGTCCAGGCTTTGGCCCTCGGCGCACGCCAGAAGCAACGTTCCGGTATCGAATCGGATAGTTTTAGCGGCCAACGTAACGAGGGCATGGGCGCCGCCGTCGGCGCTCTCGACTGTGGTGAAGCCGGCGGCGATCGCGTGCGCGGCGGTCGCGGCCCCGACGGTGAGGACCCGGTGGCGGTGCCATGTCGCATCCAGACCGATGAGCGCGTTGGCGCTTGGCAGCAGGATCGCGGCGATTTGTCGCGGGGGTGGCGGATGGGCGGGCCGCGGTTGGATTATCAGGATTGGCGCCAGGATGGGCACCCATCCCATTTCGGTCAGCGCGGCCGCCGTCGCGGATCCGCCGGGCTCGGGGCGGGTCACCAGAATGCCGCGCGCGGCCGGATCAGGCAAACAAATCGCGCGGGCTGTCGGCGCGCAAGGCAAAACCGAGATCGGCGCCGATCCGGGCCGCGTCGGAGGCGGGACCATGCGATGACCGTTTCAACAGAAACGACCCGTCGGCGCGCGCGACGAGGCCGGTCAAATGCAGCTCCCCATTCGGCAGCAGGCGGGCGTGGCCTCCGATGGGCGTGCGGCAGGAGCCGTCGAGTTCGGCCAGCATCGCGCGTTCCGCCGTGGAGACGGCCTTGGCGTCCGGATCCTCGATCCCCGCCAGTAATTCGCGCAAGGCGGTGTCATCGACGCGGACGGTAATGCCGACGACGCCCTGGCAGGCCGACGGGACCATCGCATCGGGGTCCAGCACGACCGAGGCGCGGTGGGCGAGCCCCAATCGTTTGAGCCCCGCGAGTGCCAGCAGCGTGGCGGCGCAGTCCCCGGCGGCGAGTTTGTCGAGGCGGGTTTGTACGTTGCCGCGGATGGGCCCGATCCGCAGGTCGGGACGCGCATGCAGCAACTGCGCCTGACGGCGGACCGATGCCGTGCCGATCGCCGCCCCGGACGGCAGGCAGTCGAAGGGGGCCGCGGGATCGGGCTCCGGGCACATCGGGCCGAGGATCAGCGCGTCGCGGGCATCCTCGCGCTTCAGGGCGCAGGCGAGGACGATGCCGGCTGGAAGCTCGGTTTCCAGGTCCTTCAGGCTGTGCACGGCGAAGTCGATGCGGCGGTCGGTCAGCGCCTCGTGGATTTCCTTGGCGAACAGTCCCTTGCCGCCAATATCGGCCAGCGGGCGGTCCTGGACGCGGTCGCCGGTCGTCCGGATCGCATGTTCCTCAAAGACGTTGAGGCCTTTGAGCACGGGACAGAAGGTCGAGAGTAAGCTCAGAAAATGCCGGGTCTGCACCAAAGCCAGCGGCGAGCCGCGGGTGCCGACGCGCAGCGGCAGCGCATGGGAATGTGGTTTCATCGGCCGGCGCTTGCCCGAGGGGCGCGCGGTCCGCGTTGAGCGTGCGTTGGCATGGCGGCTTTCATCGGAGCGTCCTATTATCACCGCGCATTGAGGGACAGATGTCAAATTCATTTCATCCGCTGATAAGCGGACCCGTTCTCGGTCTTGAATCGTCCTGCGATGAGACGGCGGCCGCGGTGTTGGACCCCGAGGGGCGGATCCTGGCCGAAGCGGTGCTGTCGCAGGAGACCGAGCATGCGCCGTTCGGCGGCGTGGTCCCGGAAATCGCGGCGCGCGCGCATCTGGCGCATATGCCGGACCTCGTGGGCAGAGTTATGGCGCGCGCGGGTCTGACGTATCGCGATCTGGGCGGGGTGGCGGCGAGCGCCGGACCTGGTTTGATCGGCGGGCTGATCGTGGGCAGCCAACTCGCGAAGGGCATCGCGATCGCGCGCGGCCTTGCGTATGTCGCGGTTAATCATCTGGAGGCGCATGCGCTGACGGCGCGCCTGCCTGGGCTGGTCGAGGGCGGTGCGTCGTTTCCCTATCTGCTGCTGCTGGTTTCCGGCGGTCATTGTCAGTTGGTCGCAATAGAGGGGATTGGGCAATATCGCCGCCTCGGCGCGACGGTCGATGACGCGGCGGGGGAGGCGTTCGACAAGACCGCCAGGCTTTTGGGTTTGGGCTGGCCCGGCGGACCGGCGCTGGAGCGTCTGGCGGCCGCGGGCGATCCAAAGCGGTATGCGTTTCCGCGCCCGATGCTGGGGCGCGAGGGGTGCGATTTCAGTTTTTCGGGCCTGAAAACGGCGGTGGCGCAGATGGTCGCGACCTTGCCCGCGGGTGCCCTGGATCAGCGTGTCGCGGCCGATATCGCGGCGGGGTTTCAAGCGGCGGTGACCGATGTGCTGGCGGATCGCGCATCGCGGGCGATGGCGATGATGGCGGGCTCGGCGTCATTGCTGGTGGTCGCGGGCGGGGTCGCCGCCAATCTGGCGGTGCGGGCAGCACTGGAGCGGGCCGCCGCGGCGCGAGGGTTCGCTCTGGCCGCGCCGCCGATCCGGCTGTGCACCGACAACGCCGTCATGGTCGCATGGGCGGGGATCGAGCGGCTGCGGCTGGGTTTGACCGATGACGTCGATGTCCGGCCGCGGCCGCGCTGGCCGCTGGAGGCTCTGGCGCGGTGAATTACCGTCATGCGTTCCATGCCGGGAATTTCGCGGATTGTTTCAAGCATGCGTTATTGGTGTTGCTGCTGCGCGGTCTGACGCGGAAACCGGCACCGCTGTTCGTGTTGGATACGCATGCCGGAGCCGGTCATTACGATCTGACCGCGGGGCCGGCGACGCGCACGAATGAGGCCGCCGCGGGGATTTTTCGTCTCGTGGAGAATACGCCGGAGCCGTTGCGCGATTATGTCGGGCTGGTGCGCGATCTGGGCCTTTATCCCGGCTCGCCCGCGCTGATCCGAGCGTTGCTGCGCCCGGAGGATCGGCTGGTGTGCTGTGAGTTGCACCCCGAGGATCATGCGACGTTGCGGGCGCGATTCCGCGATGATGGTCAGGTTGGCGTGCATCGGCGAGACGGTTGGGAAAGCCTGAAAGCGTTTTTGCCGCCGAAACAGACCCGCGCGCTGATCCTGATCGATCCGCCCTACGAGGATCCGCTGGAGTTCCAGCAGTTGGCGCGGCATCTGGAGCAGGCACACGCGCGGTTCCGCCAGGGCGTGTTCGCGGCCTGGTATCCGATCAAGCATCTGGCGCCGGTGCGCGGGTTCAAGGAAGCGTTGGCGTTGCCCGACATGATCTGCGTTGAATTTCTGTCGCGCGAACCGCTCGATCCCGCGCGGTTGAACGGGTGCGGGCTGCTGATCATAAATCCGCCATACCGGTTTCAGGAGGCGGCGCGGCCGATCCTGGATGCGCTGCTGGCGCGTCTCGGCACCGGGGAGCCCGGCGCGGTGGTTGAGATCACACGGTTGACCGATGAGTAAGGTCAGCATTCTGGGCTCCGGTGCCTGGGGAACCGCGCTCGCGATTCAGGCGGCGCGGGGCGGCGATGAGGTCGTGCTGTGGGCCCGGGAAGGCGCAAGCGCGATCGCCGCGCGGCGAGAGTCGCCTCGGTTGCCGGGGTTCGTGTTGCCGGATGCGGTCACGGTCACCGGCGATCTGGGGCTTGTCGGCGGCATGGTCCTGGCGGCGGTTCCCGCGCAATCGTTGCGTGCCGTTCTGGGTTTGGCGGTGCCCGCCGAAATTCTGGTGGTGTGCGCGAAAGGGATCGAGCGCGACACCGGATTGTTGCCGCTGGAGATCGCCCGCGAGGTTTGGCCAGGAACCCCCGCCGCGGTACTGACGGGTCCGAACTTCGCCCATGAGGTCGCCGCCGGGTTGCCCGCCGCCGCGGTCGTGTCCGGAGTGGATCGGACGGCGCGGGAGGCGGTGGCGGCGCGGCTCGCCACACCGGCTTTCCGGTTATACGGCCATGACGATCCGATCGGCGCGCAGTTGGGCGGCGCGGCCAAAAACGTCATCGCGATCGCCGCGGGCGCGGTCATGGGCTCTGGGCTTGGGGAGAACGCGCGGGCGGCGTTGATCACGCGCGCGCTCGCCGAGTTGGCGCGGCTGGTGATCGCTCAGGGGGGCCGCGGAGATACCGTGATGGGACTGTCGGGCCTGGGGGATTTGCTGCTGACCTGCACGGGTCCGTCCAGCCGGAATTTCTCGCTTGGGTTCGCTCTGGGCCGTGGCGAGTCCTTGGCGTCGATCCTGGCGGCGCGGCGGGCAGTGACCGAGGGGGTGACGACCGCGCCAGCGCTGATAGCGCGCGCCGGGGACGTGGAGATGCCGGTCTGCGCGGCGGTGGCGGCGTTGCTGGAAGGCCGGACGACATTGCGGCAGGCGATCGAGGCGCTGCTGGCGCGGCCGCGGCGGGATGAATAAGGCCGCGGCCGCGGCGGGATAAATACAGACTGGGGCGGGATGAATAACAGCGCTACGTCGCATCCCATGCGTGGCGCAGGGCACGCGCCAACGATTGGCCAAACCGCGGTGCGTCGCACAATGGACTGGCCCTGGTCTGGGCTCGCATGCCGGCCCGCAGCCGCGCGAGACCGTTTGGATCGGCCGCCTTCCTGATCGCCAGCCCGATGTAGTCGTCGAGATCCCGCGCGACCCAATCTGGATAACCGGCGTTGCTGAGATGGCTGGCGGAATGGCGCGAGGCGAAGATCTCGCCAGGGAGCGTGACGGTGGGGACGCCCATCCACAGCGCCTCGCAGGTCGTCAGTCCCCCGCTGTAAGGGAACGGATCGAGGACGATGTCGATCTCGTGATAGCTTGCCAGGAATGCGCGGTGCGGGGATGAACCGCGCATCTCGACGCGGCTGGCATCGATGCCGTGCCCGGTGAAGTGGGTCTGGAATCGCTGGACCGTCGGTGGATCACCGAATTGATGTGTTTTCAGAATGAGACGGGAGCGCGGGACGGCATGCAGGATGTGGCACCAGGCGGCGATCGCGCGGGGGGTAATCTTGGCGATGTTGTTAAAGCAGCCGAACGTCACGAATTCGTTGTGAAGCATGGGTAACGGCGCGACGTCGGGGGCATGGGCGGGCGGGCTGTAGCAGACATAGCCGTCGGTCAGGCGCAACAGACGCTCCGAGTAGAGTGATTCCAGCCCAGATGGGGTTTCCCAGCGGTCGGTGAGGAACCAGTCCATTTCGGGAAGGCCCGTGGAATGGTTCTGCATCCCGACCCATTTAATCTGAACCGGGGCGAGGCGGCGGGCGCAGGCGGCCATGCGGGCGGCGTCGCCGTGGCCGCCGAAATCGATCAGGATATCGATGCCAAGCGCACGAGCTCGGCGGGCCAATGCGTCGTCATCCAGCGCCGAGACGTTCTCCCACGCGCGGGCGATGCGATGGAAGCGGCGGGAAATCGGGTCGTTTTGTTCGGGCGCGCGCGACAGGCAGACGATGTCGAATTGATCCTGGTCCAGATGCTCGAATCCCGCGACGGTCAGCCAGCCCACGGGATGGGTGCGCAAGGTGCCTGACAGGAGCCCGATGGTCAGTTTCTGGCCGGAGCGATCGGGTTTTTCGATCGGCGGCAGATCGCCACGAGGCAATAGCGCCGCGCAGTCCCGCGCCGCTTTCAACAACGCGACGCCGTTGACATGGTCCTGATAGGGCATCGTGTTCGCCAGCGACCGGCGCGGCAGCACCGCGCACGGATCGAGGGCGATCGCGGCACGGGCCAGCTCCACCGCCTCATCCTGGGCGCCGAGGCAGCACGTGGCGTTGGCGAGATTGCACAACACCGACGAATGCGGTCCGTTGCGGTGCGCGACCTCGCGCAGCAGGTTCCGCGCCTCGGCATGGCGATGCAGGCGCATCAACACGGCGGCGCGGTCGTTCAGCAGTTGCGGGTTCTCGGGGTCGAGCAGAAGCGCGTCGCGCAACGCGGCCTCGGCCGGGCGGGCGCGGGCGGTGCGGGCGAGGACGCCGCCCAACAGGGCGATTGGCTCCCGCGCATCGGGGGCGAGTGCCACGGCGGCTTCGATCGCGTCGATCGCGGGATCGAGCAAACCCAGGCGGTCGAGGATCAGGCCGTGGATGAGGTGAGGGATCGGGTTGAGCGGGTCGCGGACGCTGAGGGCGATTTGACGGGAGGCCTCGCGCTCGGCCTGGCCAGATGCGATCGCCGCCAAGACCAGGGAATGAATAAGCGCGAACGAGTTTGGTCTGATGGCCTGCGCGCGGGCGAAGGCGCCGAGGGCGTGTCGCGGCTGGTCTGAGTCGAGATACGCCTGACCGAGAGCCCGCCAGGCGTCGTGTTGGTTAGGTGTCAGGCCGCAACAGCGCAGAAGCGGACCAATCGCTTCCCTGGGTTGCCCGGCGGCCATCAGCACGGCGGCGAAACCCAGTAAAGTTTGATCGCGGTTGGGGTTGATCGCGAGGGCGGCGCGCCAGGCGGCCGCGGCCTCCGGCGATCCGCCCAGGCTGCCGGCGAGGCGCAGCGGCGGTTCGTCCCAATCGGGCAGGCGGTCGGCGACCTCGCGCATCAGGTCCCGCGCCGTCTCGCTTTGGCCCGCATGAGCCAGGCTGATGGCCTGATTGAGAAGCTGGATCGGCGCCAACCTCGACCCGCTTGTGCCGTCAGGCATCGGTCAAGGGCCGCTCCAGCACCACGATCAGGCCGGCGACGGGTCCGCCGGCCTCATGACGCAGGGCTTCGTGATTGAGGGCGATGAGGGTGAAGCCATGGCTCGCCGCCGCGGCGGTGATGTAACCGGCGGTATGGGCGTAGCGGCCCATGCGGCCCAGGGACCAATCGCCGTTGCCGGGGAGGGCGCCATCGTGGTCAGGCAATAATGCCTCGACCGAGAAAATGAAGCGTCCGGCGGGTGTGAGACGGGCGTGGACCGATGCCAGCATGTCTTCAAGGGCGCCGAAATAACACATGAGATCGGCGGCGACGATAAGCCGCCAGGTCGTGGGATCCACCTCGTCGCTCAGCGCGGCCGGCAGGTCGGCCTGGCGGAGATCGGCATAGAGCCCCTTGGCCTCGGCTTCGGCGAGCATCGCGGGCGAGAGGTCGATGCCGGTGAACGGGCCAATGGGGAGGTCGGACAGCGCCACCGCCAGCATGCCCGTGCCGCATCCGAGATCCAATACGGGACCGATCGGGGCGGCATGGGCGAAAGCATCCGCGTGGCGGCGGATGAGGCCGGGGATCCGGTAACCAAGCGAAATCAGATGCTGGTCGAAGCGAACGGCATAGCCGTCGAACAAGGCGCGGACGTAATCCTCGGGCGCGCGGGCAGCGCTGGCGGCGATGCCAGCGGCCGCGGCGAGGTGGCGGACATAGGGATCGGCGGGAGCTAATTTCAGCGCGTCCGCGTATGCCAAAGCGGCGTCGGCGTGGCGGCCGAGACTGGACAGCGCGTGGCCGCGCAGCCCGAACGTGGCGGCGTCGGCGGCGCCCGCGAGGCGGGCTTGTTCGCCGATGCCTTCGGCCTGGGTGAAATCGCGGTGCTGGATGCATAGCAGGATGGCGGCGTTGCGCAGGGACGCGGCGGCGGGGACGATGGCGATGCCGTCCTGCAGCGTGGCCAGAGCCGTGTCCGGGCCGCCTTGCTGTGCCAGCGCGCGCGCCAGGGCTTCGCGATACGCGGGATCGGCGGGGGCGGCGGCGACGGCCTCGCGCAGGCAAGCGGCGGCGTCGGCGGGACGGCCGATATCGTGCAGCAGCACGCCCAGAAGCGCCTTGGCCTGGATGTCGGTCCGGTCGGCGATCACCGCTTCGGCGGCGTCACGCGTGGCGTTTTCCAGATCCCCGGCGCGGCGGCGCAGTTCGGCGCGGCATTTGCGCAGGCCCGCGTGGTCCGGATCGGCCGCGATCGCGGCGTCCAGATCGCGTTCGGTGTCTTCCAGCATGCCGTCGCTGAGGGCGAGGCGGGCGGCGAGTTCGGAAAGAGCGGAGGAGGGGGGCGTCAGGCCGCGCACGGCGCTGAGCAAGGGGCGGGCGGCGTTGGGCCGTCCCTGGTCGATCAGAAGAGCCACCCGCGCCATCAGCGCGCCGGCGTCGACCGTGTGTATCTGGGTTGCCATCATGGTGCCTTTTTGGCCGCTGTAAGGGGGAGATTTTCAGGGATTGCCGGACAGGCCCTCGGCGATTTGTTTGTTGATAGATATCAAAAAGTCGAAGTTCGGCTCAGCGGCGTCCATTTCCCGTTGCACGGTCAGACCGATCGAGAGGATGCCGGCACGGGTTTCGCGCGCCAGCGCGTTGGTGGGGTCACGCACCGTGTCCGTCACCGTCGACCACAAACGCCGATTATCGGCCAACGCGCGTACTCGCTCGATCGGGCTGGCCTGGCGGGCGACCTGCATCGTCGCGATCACCTCACGGAAGACATCCGCTTCTTGCTCCCGCGTGGAGCGGCGGGTGATGGCGGCCGCGGCATAGGCCTGGGAGGCTTTATTCATACTATGCATGGGCTTCGCTGATCCTTTCTGGCCGCCGTGGCGAGGAGCGCGGAACGAACGCCGGCGGCGAGGGCGTTTTATCCGCGGGCGCCCGGCCAAGCACGGTATCCTCGTGATTGACGATCCGGCGCGCCAGTTTCAGCGCGAGATAGCAATTGTCGTCGCCCGCCGCGGCTTCCGCGCGATCAAGGATTTCGCGCGCGAGGTCCGAGGTCGTCGCGGCCTTGAAGGCCGCGATCAGTCCATGCGCCTCATCGAGGCCTGAGCGGCGTTCGTCGGGGTCGCCGATATAGGCGCACTGCAATGCGAAATAGATCCGCCGCGCCGGTGTATCGGCCTGATCCGGAGACATGATCTGCTTGCCGAACATGAAGCGCGCTTTCGCGACCAGTTCGATCCGGGACCGGGTGCGAAACCGCACCAGCGCACCGTTGATGATCATCGCCTCACCGGGCCGCAGTTCCAAAACCAATCCAGTCATGCGCGGGTTCCGTGTTGTTCGCGAGACCGGCGGGCGAGGTCGTCCCTCGTCCGCCGGGCTTCGCCGCTGAAAACGATTATTTGAAGAGACTGAGCAACTGCGACGGCGCCTGATTGGAGAGCGTCAGGGCCTGGGTGCCAAGCTGCTGGCGGATTTGCAAAGCCTGCAACTGCGCCGATTCCTTGGCGAGATCGGCATCCACCAGCGAGCCGAGGCCGCCGTTCAGGGCGTCGATCTTATCGCTGTTGTAACTGACCTGGTTCTTCACATAGTTCACGGCGGAACCGATCGTGTTCAGTTCCTTGCCAAGTGCGTTGAACTTCGAGAGGAACGTTCCGCCCGCCGTGATCAGCGCCTGCACCGTCGAGGCGCCGCCCAACTGCGTCGAGGTGAACGCGATCGAGCCATATAGCGCCGAACCTGAGAAAGTCGCGATGCCAAAGGTCGATCCCGACTCGTTACGCGCGACCGACACGCGGGTGAACGTGCCGTTACTGCCGGTCAGGTTGCCGATCAGGTTCTTGCCGTTGTAGGCGGCGTCCTGAATGAACGACTTCACGTTCGCAACCATCGACGAGAATTGGCGTGTGTAGTTGGCGCGGTCGGTGCCCGTGGTGGTCCCGTCCGAAAGCTTGACCAGAACGTTACGCATGCTGATCATGGTGTTCGACACGTTGTTCAAACCGGCCATGGTGGTCGACAGCAACCCGGCGACGTTGCCAAGTTGCGTATTGGCGCTTGTCAGTGCCCCAACCGAGGAACGGACACCCTGCGCCACCGCGTAAGCGGCGCCGTCATCGGTCGCGTCGGCGACTCGGTAACCGGTTGAAATTTTCTTTTGTACGGCTTGCAACTGGGAGTTCGTCGACTGCAACGATTGCAGCGCGACCATCGCGCCCATGTTGGTATTCACTGAGTTCAGAGCCATGGTGTGTTACCTGTCTGGTCCAAAGTTTAAAACGAGGTCCGGGTTTTCCCGGGGATAAGGTGATCTTGCCGTGCAATCCTTAATAAACCATGAAGGTTTGCCGCGATTTATCAGCCAGCCGGGAGAAAATTCACCAGTGACATACTGGAGGATGTCGAAATCAACCGGTACGAAGCCTGTAGTTGAGTTTGGATCGCCGTCAGCTCCGACAAGGTCTTTGTCATGTCGGTATCCTCGGCCGCGGCGAGCTGTCCGGTCAGCGCCAGCGTGGTGTCGCCCAACGTGGTTTGCGTGGCCTTCAGGTTCGATTGCCGCAGGCCAAGCGCGCCCGCGTCGCTGGCCAGGGACGCGATCGCGCCGCTGAGGCTCGTTTGCGTGTCCGTGATCAGGGCGCCGAAACCCACGTCGTTGGTTTGCGTACTGCTGAGCGCGCCGATGGTCGCCAGCGCCCGCATCAGATCGCGCATGCCCGACCCGGTGGTGGAAACGCCGGTCGAGACGCCGTTGGTATTGGCGTTGGCGAGAATGCCCAAAGGTTGCGCGTGACCGTTGCCAAGCGCGACGGACGGGAGGGCGATCGCTGACGCCGGTTGTGACAGATAGGCGGAGAACGGTGTGGTCCCCGCTGTGTTCGACGTCGCGATGGCAAGGGTGGAGGCCGCCGTGGCCGCCGCGCCATTGCTCCCCAGACCGCCGACCGCCGTCGCGATTTGCGTGTAAAACGGCGAAGATGTGATCTGATCCGGGGCGGGCACCGGGGGATTGGCGGTGTCCTGACCGGAGAAGACATAGGCGCCGTTGAACTGGCTGTTGAGCAGGCCCGCGACCTCGGTCAACGCGGCGCGCGCGTTGGCGGCGGTGGTGTCGATCCGTTCGGGGCTCAGGCCGTTCAGATATGGCAGTTGCGCGACCAGATCCGCGGCGATCGCCTGGATGCGGGTCATCGCGGTCTGTGTGACGGCGGCGGTTCCCCCCGCCGTGTCGATGTTCTTTTGCGCGGTTTTCAGCCCGTTGATCTCGGGGCCAAGCGACAGCGCCACCCCGGCGTCCGGGCCGAGGCCCGAGAAGGATTGCGCGATGAAGCCGCTGCTGGCCTGCTGGGTCAGCGCGTCGAACCGCGCCTTCACCTGGCCCGAGCGGGCGATGATCTGCGCCAGACCTGAAAACCCGATATTGGCGCCCGAGATCGCGGTGCTCATGGGATCGTCTGCAACAGCTGGGTGAACATCGATTGCACCGTGCTGATGATGCGCGCGTTGGCGCCGTAAGCGTTCTGGAGTTGGATCATTTGCGCGAGTTCCTGGTCAATATTCACGCCCGAGGCGGCGGCGAGGCTGCTGGTCAGGGAGGTCTGTACGGTTTGCTCGACGTTGAGGCGGCCGTCGGCGGCGGCGCTGACGGCCGATTGCGCCGACACCAGCGCGGTCGCGTTGGCCGCGATCGTGGCGGGCGCGGTGTAGGGGGCGATCAGGTCGCCGTTGGGGCCCAAACCGGCGGTGGCGCTGGCGGGTTGGGCGACGTTGGTCTGGGCTTCCGCGCCAAACGCGAATGTCAGGATCCGGCTGATCAGCCCGTTGAACCCTGCGGGACCGCCGGCGGGATTGGGCGTGAAGGCCGAGGCGCCGGTGGGCGAACCGGCGATCGCCTGGGTGCCGTCGCGCACCAGCGAGGGATCGGCGATGACCGCCGGGTTGACCCCGATCGCGGTGGCGTATCCGACATAGCTCGCCTGCGCGGGCGCCCCGCCGCCCGCCGGGATCGTGCCGTCCGGAAAAGTAAACAGATTGAGCCCCTGCGCCGAGAACCGCGATGAGAGTTGAAACGAAAATTCATCGAGCTCGGCCTGAAAAGTCGGCAGAGTGCGGTCGCGCAGCGCGATATTGGCGCCGAGTTTTCCGCTCCCCAATTGGCTGGTGATGTCGATCCCGTTCAACAGCACGCCCGGAATGCCGGTGGGATATGTGGTGCCCGGTCCGATCGTGACGCTGCCGGTGGCCAAGGGGCCCGATACCGCGCGCGTCGGCAGATCCGAACCCGAGGCGGCGGAGATGATCATATCGCCGTTCGGCTGGTTCAACGCCTTGACGCTCAGCACCGCGCCAAGCGCATGCACCGCCGCGTCACGCTGGTTTTCCAGGTCGGCGGTGGACATGCCCGCGCCACGCGCCGCGATGATATGATTGCTGAGCGTGCCGATCTGGGCCAGTGACGCATTGGCGCTGGTCACCGCGTTCAGAATGCCGGTCTGCGCCGCCTGGCGCTGATGGGTGTAAGCGGCGGCCATCGCGTTGACCCCACCGGTCAGATTGCCGGCGGCGTTCACCACGGCGAGCCGGAGCGGACCGCTGGACGGATCCCCCATCAACGCGGAGAACGCCGATTGCGCCGCGCCCAGAAGATTGGGCAGGTCGTTGCCCTGACCCGGAGTGCCAAGCACGGAATCGATGGCTTTCAACGCTGTCGTCGTCGTCGCGAGCCCCGAGACGATGCTGTCCTGCTGGAACGCCGCCTGCTGCATCGCCAGATTGACGGCGCGCGTCGCGGGCTCCGACCGCACACCCATGCCGATCGAGCCGGCGACCACGCTGACCTGGTTCGACGTCTCCGCCGAGTAATCCGGCGTGTTGGCGTTGGCGACGTTGTTCGACACGACGTTCAGCCGCCGGTTGATGTTCGCCAGACCGCCGGTGGCGATCGACAGGACCGAGGCGAGGCTCATGGTCCGTTACGGTTTCATCGCGAGAGTCGTTTGCAGCATCTGATCCGCCGTCGTCACGACCTTGGTGTTCGCGGCATAGGCCTGTTGGGCGACGATGAGGCGGGAAAACTCGGTCGCGATATCGACGTTGGAACTTTCGGTGGAGCTGACGGCGAGGCTCCCCGCGCTGCCGGTATTGACCTGCTGCGCCAGCGGATTGCCGGATTCCGCGGTCGTGGTGAAGGCCTGGCCATTCTGGCGTTGCAGCGCATTGGGGTCGTTGAAGATAATCAACGGAACCTGCGCGATCGTCTTCGATTGGCCGTTGGTGTAATTGACGACGACGGATCCGTTGGCCTGGATCGCGACGCCGCCGTAACTGCCGGGCGGGACGCCGTCCTGGGTTATGCCCTGAAGGTCGTAGGTGGTGCCCGCGAATTGGATCAGGCCGGCCGAACCGCCATAGGTGCCAAGGGCGAGGGCGACGGTCTGCGGGCCCGAGCCGAAATCCATGATCATCGACACGCCGGCGGCCGCACCCGCGCTGTAGCCCGCCGTGGTGACCGATCCCGTCGTCGTGCCGATCTGACCGATCGTTCCGGGACTGACCGGATTGCCGCTGGCGATGGCGCCAAACTTCACGTTCGCGGAACCGACCGCTTGCGTTGCCGCGTCGGGGGAGTTGATCGACAAGGTCCAGTCGTTCTGGGCGTTTTGCACCCAGTTCAACGACACCGCGTGCGGCGTGCCCAAGGTGTCGTAGACGGTGATGTTCGAGGTAATGGGCGAGGCGACCGTCGCCGTGCCAAGGGCCGGGGTCGCCGGCAGGTTGGCGGCCAGGTTGATCGTCTTCGAGGGTACCGGATTGAACGCGGACTGTGTGATCTGCACCGGTACTAAAGCGTTTTGATTGATCAGGCCGGTGGTGGGACTGGCGGTCCACCCGTTGAGGAACTGACCGGCGGAGTTCACCAAAAACCCCTGGCTGTTCTGGGAAAAATCGCCCGCGCGGGAATAATATTGCTGCGGGTTGAAAGCCGGCTGCGTGCCGGTCTGGCCGGTTTGTTGCGACACCGCGAAGAAGCCGCGGCCGGTGATGGCGACATTCAGCGCGTTGCTGGTCTGGGTAATCGCACCCTGCACATCGTTGGCGTATTCCGGCCGTGCGACGACGGCGCCAGGTTCGCTGGTCGAGCGGGTGCTGGTGGTCAAATAATCGACGAAGCTGGTGTCGATCCGCTTGTATCCCACGGTCTGGCTGTTGGCGACGTCGTCGCTGATGTTGCCGAACGCGTGGGATTGGGCGGTCAGGCCGCTGATCGCGGTGTTCAATGCGCCGAATAACGACATCCGAAATACTCCCTGGCGGGTTGCCTGGAAGCAATGTCGCAAGCCCCGTGCCAAGGGATTTGGCCCGGAAACCGGCGCAAGCGCGTGGGGAACCGTGTTGAAACCCCGGTCGGGCGGCGGGTTTTGCCCGGCAGTTTGTGCCGGTTAGTGTTTTATCCGATCAGGTGGCCACACCTGATCGGATAAAGATGCTCGCCAAAACACGTCATCAGGGCGGCTTTCGTGAGCCAACGCGATCGGAAACCGCTCCAGAGTATCATCCGATCAGGTGGCCACACCTGATCGGATAAAGATGCTCGCCAAAACACGTCATCAGAGCGGCTTCCGTGCCAACGCGATCGCAAACCGCTCTGGACTCAGTCCGGGTCGCGTCCGCGCACGTTCACGGTTCCCGCGCCAAACGCGGCGTCGCGCTGGTGAAACGCGTGTTTCACGCCGTGCTCGCGCATCGTCGCCTTGAACGCCATCGCCTTCGGGGCGAGGTGACCACGGGCGTCGATCTCGGCGCCGATGCGCTGGATGGTGCGGGCACCCATCAGCTCCAACCCCAGATTGACGAGGCGCTTGTTGGCGGACAGCAGATGCGGATCCACCAGACCCATGCGATCGGCGAGGCGCATGATTTCGCTGTGGAGTTCATCGGCCGGGTAGGATTTGAGCGCGAGGCCGATCTCGGCGGCGTCCTTGCCGGTCAGACAATCGCCCGTCAGCAACAGCCGCTTCGCCCATTGCGGGCCGCAGTGATACAGCCACATGTTGCCGGGCGGGGTGCCGAGATCGCGCACCGGGGGAAAGCCGATGCGGGCGTCGTCGGCGACGATGATCAGATCGCAGAACCAGGCCAGCTCGGTGCCGATGCCGATGCAGGTGCCGTGCACCTCGGCGATCACCGGCTTGTGCATATCGAACAATTCGACGCGCAGGCGTTGGCCCTGTTCCAGGCGCCAGACGTCGTCGTCGATCTCAACCCGGCCGCGATAGTCGGTGCCGCGCCCGCCGGCGAATTCATTCAGGTCGGCGCCGGCGCAGAAATGCGGACCCGCGCCGCGCAGCACGACGCAATGGACCGGGTTGAACTCGTCGGCCTCACGCAGCGCGGCGTTCAGTTCGCGCAACAATTTACCGCTGAGAGCATTGCGCTTTTCCGGCCGATTGAGCGTGACGATGGCGGTGGTGCCTTTGACCTCATACGTGATCTGCTCGAATTGCATTGTTTCCTCCATTGGCTCAGACTCCGATCAAAGGCACGGATGGGCCGGGTGGCAAGGGCGGAGGGAATCCTCATGAAAATCGCGCGCATCGAGACGTTTTTGTTCGACCCCGGCCTTGCGAAGAATCTGCTGTTCTGCCGGGTGGAAACCGACGACGGCGTGCATGGCTGGGGCGAGGCCTATGTGACGCCGGGGAAGGAGCCGGTGATCGAGCATTTGTTGCGCGTCATGGCGAAATACATGATCGGGCGCGATGCCCATGCGATCCGGCACAGCGCACAGGTGATCTTCGATGATTTCGCGATGCGGCGGGCGTCGCTGGATCTGCTGTCGGCGTGGAGCGCGATCGAGATCGCCATGTGGGACATCGTCGCCAAGGCGGCGGGACAGCCGCTATATAATATCCTCGGTGGACGGTCGCGCGAACGGGTCAAGGTTTACGCCAATGGCTGGTCTTCGGGCACCGAAACGATCGAGCAGAATCTGGAACGCGCGTTGAAGGTGAAAGAGGCGGGCTACACCGCACTGAAATGGGATCCCTTCCCCGGCCCATGGCGGAGTTTCATTCATCGCGAGGATGAGGATCACGTCGTTCGTTACGTGCGGCGCATGCGCGAAACACTCGGTCCGGATTTCGGTCTGCTGGTGGAAGTGCATCGCAGGCTCGCGCCGATGCACGCGATCCGCATCGGTCAGCGTCTGCGCGAATTCGATATCGGCTGGTACGAGGAGCCGAGCTTGTGCGATAACATCGAACTGGTCGCGGAAACGCGGCGGGCGATGCCCGGGGTGCCGATCGTGACCGGAGAGGCGATCTACTCCAAGGAAGGCTTCGCTCAGGCGCTGGCGGCGCGTGCGGCGGATATCATTAATCCGGATATTTGCAACTGTGGCGGGATCAGCGCGATGCTCGACATCGCGGCGATGGCGCAGCCGCACGCGGTGGCGATGGCCCCGCATAATTATAATTCCACGTTGATTGGACTGGCGGCGACGGTGCAGCTTTCGGCCGTTATTCCGAATTTCTGGCTGGCGGAGTGTTTCGTGAATTTAAAACCGGCGTGCGATGAAATCGCGATCCAGCCGCTGGTGGTGAAGGACAGTTTCGTGGAATTGCCGACGACTCCCGGTCATGGGATCGATCTCGATGTGACACGGCTGCGGGCGCGGCCGTATCGTGACATGGGGACGAAAGCAGGGATGACATTACGGTCGTATACCGAGGAATTTCCGCGCCGGCATTATCAGGTCGCGGCGACCCGCACCGGGTATTGAATCTTGCCGCTGCCGCCCGAGTTCGCGTTGATCGACCGGTATTTTCGCCCGCTGGCCGGTCCGGGGTCATTGCAGTTGCGCGATGACGCCGCGTTGCTGACGCCGCCCGCTGGCCGGGATCTGGTGTTGACCGTGGATGCGATGGTCGCGGGCGTGCATTTTCTGGTGGATGATCCGCCGGATCTGGTGGGGCGGAAATTGTTGCGGGTCAATTTATCGGATCTCGCGGCGAAGGGCGCGACCCCGCTTGGCTATTTGCTGACCGTTTCCACCCCGCGCGACACGCCCGAAGCCTGGTTCGCGGGTTTCACCGCCGGTCTGGCCGCGGATCAGACGGAGTTCGGTGTCACGCTTCTGGGCGGTGACACAACGTCCACGCCCGGCCCGATTTCGTTGTCGCTGACGATCATTGGCCATGTCGCGCCCGGTTGCGCGGTGCACCGGTTCGGCGCGCGTGACGGCGACGGGGTTTGGGTGACGGGGACGATCGGAGATGGCGCGCTCGGGTTGCTGGCGGCCACTGGGCGGCTGGCGGATGCGTCGGGGTATTTGGCCGGACGGTACAGGCTGCCGAGGCCCAGGATGGGGCTGGCGATCGGGGGGGTGGTGTCGGCGTCGATGGATGTGTCGGATGGGCTGGTGCAGGATCTTGGCCATCTCTGCCGCGCCAGCCTGCTGGGGGCGGTGATTGAGGCGGATCTTGTGCCAATGTCGGACGCGGCGCGCGCGGCTGGTCCGACGTGGCTGGAGACGTGCCTGACCGGCGGGGATGATTATGAGCTGCTGATGGCGGTGGCTCCCGTGCGCGAGGCGGCGTTGCGGGCGGCGGCGGCGGCGATCGGCGTGGCGGTGACCCGGATCGGCGTGTTTCGCGCGGGGGACCCGGCGGTCACGGTGATCGGTGCCGATGGCGGCGTGATGGATATCGCGACCGGCGGGTGGAGTCATTTTTAGGGCCGTGCCGGTTCCGGCGAGGTCATCTGTTTGAACGAGGCGGCCGGGGAAGACGATGAACAAGAATGTGTGGCTGCTGTTCGCCTGTCAGGCGCTGATGAACACGGTGATGGCGGGTCAGACGATCATGGCCTCCCTGGTCGGGTATCATTTGATTGGCAGCACGGGTCTGAACACGCTGCCGATGGCGGTGCAGCAGATCGGGGTCATGTGCGCGTCGATTCCGGCGGGGATCATTTTCGCGCGATACGGCCGCAAGGCGGGGTTCTGGATGGGCTGCGCGGTCGCGATGTGCGGCAGTCTGATGTTCGCGTATGGCGTTTGGACCGATAATTTCCTGTTTTACGTTTTGGCGGCGTTTCCGGCGGGCATCGGGCACGGCGTATCGCAGCATTTTCGCTTCACGGCGGCCGAGGTCGCGGCCCCCGAGGCGCGGCCGCGGGCGATTTCGCTGGTGTTGGCGGGGGGCGTGCTGGCGGCGATCGTGGGACCGGAGATGGTGAAGCGCACGCATGATCTGCTGCCAGATCATCTGTTCCTGGCGACGTATTTGTATTTGCCGTTGCTGCCGTTGTTGACTCTGGTGCTGCTGTCGTTCGCGTCCCTGCCACCCGCGCCGCCGCGCGCCAGCGTTCCAGTGCCGTTCCGGACCATCATCGCGCGGCCGACGTTTCTGACGGCGGTGATCGCGTCTCTGGTCGGGTATGGCACGATGAACCTGGTGATGGCATCGACACCGTTGCAGATGTTGCTATGCGGCTACGGCGTGCCCGCCAGCGCCGAGGTGATCCGTGCCCATTCCCTGGCGATGTTTCTGCCGGGCTTCGTCACGGGACGGTTGATCCAGCGGTTCGGGGTGCACCGGATCATTTTCATCGGCGGAATTCTGACCTTGGCCTGCGTGGTGGTCAATTTGCAGTTCGCGCCGTATTTCGCGACCTTTCTGATCGCGCTTTCACTGTTGGGGGTCGGTTGGAATTTCATGTTCGTGGGCGGCACGACGTTACTGACGACGGCCTATGATCCGATGGAGCGGGTGCGGGTGCAGGGGCTGCATGATTTCATCGTATTCGCGAGCGTGGCGTGTACGGCGGTGTCGTCGGGGGCTGTGCATATGAAGGCGGGGTGGGAGGTGTTGAATTTGACCCTGGTGCCGCCGGTGATTTTCGCGTTGGCGGTGGTGGGCTGGCATTGGGTCGCGAAGCGGCGTGCGGGGGTCGCCGCGGTCGGGTGAGACCGCGGCGACGGCATTGTTCAACCCGCCGTCGATTTGAGATTGGAACCTTCCGGAGAAAAATCCCGCCGCGGGTCGTGACAATTCAAGCGAGGCAATCGCCCCTTATACCAACGCGCGGACATGATGGCTCTCCCATCATGTCCGCGCGTTGGTATGGCGCGCCGGGTTGGAGGGCGGCTGCGCGCGAAATAAAAAGGTGATACCAGCGCCGATTGAGCCATCTAAAGATGGATCAATCATAAAGCGCGCTGGTATTACGCCGTCCGATCGTCCCGCGCGCCCAACGCCGCCTGTGCCGCCGCCAGCCGGGCCACGGGCACCCGATACGGCGAGCACGAGACGTAATCCAATCCAACCTGCTCGCAGAACGCGATCGACGCGGGATCGCCGCCATGCTCTCCGCAAATCCCGAGTTTCAGCCCGGTCTTCGCGGCGCGGCCTTTAACCACGGCGATGCGGACCATTTCGCCCACGCCCTCAATGTCGATCGAAACGAAGGGGTCTTTCGGAAGAATGCCCTGTGCCACGTAATCCGGCAGGAATTTGCCGGCATCGTCGCGTGACAGGCCGAACACGGTCTGCGTCAGATCATTGGTGCCGAAGCTGAAGAAATCCGCCGCCTCGGCGATCTGATCCGCCAGCATCGCGGCGCGCGGCAATTCAATCATCGTTCCGACACTGTATTCGATGCTCGTTCCGGTTTCCGCGAACACGGCCTTCGCGACGCCGTCGACCTGAGCGCGAGTGATCTCCAGTTCCTTCTTCGTCGCGATCAGCGGAATCATGATTTCCGGATGCGGCGCGTTGCCCGATTCCTTCGCGACACGGATCGCACCCTCGAAGATCGCGCGGGCCTGCATTTCGTAAATTTCCGGGAACGAAACGCCCAATCGGCAGCCGCGATGACCCAACATCGGATTGGCCTCCGCGAGCTCCGCCCCGCGGCGCTTGATCGTGGCAAGATCGACGCCAAGCGATTGCGCGACATCCTCCATTTCATGATCGGAATGAGGCAGGAATTCGTGCAAGGGCGGGTCGAGCAACCGAATGGTGACCGGCAGACCCGCCATGATGGTGAACAGCTTGAAGAAATCGTCGCGCTGATACGGCAGCAGACGGCTGAGCGCCTCGCGCCTGTCGTGCTCGGTGCTGGCCATGATCATCTGACGCATCGCCAGGATACGCGCGGGATCGAAAAACATGTGCTCGGTGCGGCACAGGCCAATGCCCTCGGCGCCGAATTTGCGGGCGGTTTCCGCGTCCAAAGGGGTTTCCGCGTTGGCGCGTACGCCCATCCGGCGGCAGCCGTCGGCCCATTGCATCAGCGTGCCGAAATCGCCGGACATCGCGGGTTCGATCATGGGCACGGTGCCGATAAACACCTCCCCGGTGGCGCCATCCAAAGTCACGATATCGCCCGCGTTAACCGTTTTGCCGGCGCTGAACAGGGTTTGCGCGCCGTAATCGACGGTGATCCCGCCCGCCCCCGCGACGCAGGGCCGGCCCATCCCGCGCGCCACCACCGCGGCGTGGCTGGTCATGCCGCCGCGGGTGGTCAGGATACCGCGGGCGGCGTGCATGCCATGAATGTCCTCGGGCGAGGTCTCAACGCGAACCAGGATCACCGCCTCGCCCTTGGCCGCGCGGCTTTCCGCCTCATCGGCGCTGAACACGACCGCGCCGCAGGCGGCACCTGGGCTGGCGGGCAGGCCTTTCGCGAGCGCCACGCGCGGCGCCTTCGGATCGAGCATCGGGTGCAATAACTGATCGAGCGAGGCGGGATTGACCCGGCGCACCGCCTCGGATTTGTCGATCAGGCCTTCATTGGCCATTTCCACCGCCATGCGCAACGACGCCGCGGCGGTGCGTTTACCGTTGCGGGTCTGTAACATGAACAGTTTATCGCGCTGCACCGTGAATTCGATGTCCTGCATGTCCAGATAGTGTTTTTCCAGCGTCTCGCGCACCGCCATCAACTCGGCGTAGGCCTGAGGCATGGCGGTTTCGAGCGAGATCTCACCAGGACGCGCGGCCTGGACTGACAGCGGTTGCGGCGTGCGGATGCCGGCGACGACGTCCTCGCCCTGCGCGTTCACCAGATACTCGCCGTAGAAGAAATTCTCCCCGGTGGAGGGGTCGCGGGTGAAGCACACGCCCGTGGCGCAGTCATCGCCCATGTTGCCGAACACCATGGCCTGGACGTTGACCGCGGTGCCCCATTGCGCGGGGATGTCGTGCAGACGCCGATAGGTGATCGCCCGAGGGTTCATCCAGGAGCCGAACACGGCGCCGATCGCGCCCCAAAGCTGCTCGTGCGGATCGGTGGGAAACGGCTTGCCGGTCTCTTTCTCCACCAGACCTTTATAGGCGCCGACGACCTGACGCCAATCGGCGGCGGTGAGGCCGGTATCCTCGGTCACGCCCGCTTCCAGCTTGGCGAACTCGATGATTTCCTCGAACTGATGGTGGTCGACATTCAGCACGACCGAGCCGTACATCTGGATGAAGCGGCGATAGGAATCCCAGGCGAAGCGTTCGTCGTTCGCGGCTTTGGCGAGGCCCACGACGGTGGCGTCGTTCAGGCCCAGATTCAAGACCGTGTCCATCATGCCCGGCATCGATACCCGGGCGCCCGAACGGACCGACACCAGCAGCGGGTTCTCGACGTCGCCGAACTTCTGACCGACCGCCGCCTCGATCCCCGCCAGGGCCCCGTTCACCTGGGGTTTGAGGTCCGCGGGATATTGGGTGCCGTGCTCGTGAACCCAGGTGCAGACCTCGGTGGTGATGGTGAAGCCGGGGGGCACGGGCAAACCGATCGAGGCCATTTCCGCGAGGTTCGCGCCCTTGCCGCCCAACAGATCCCGCATGTCGGCGCGGCCGTCATTGTCGCCGCCGCCGAAGCCGTAAATCCATCTGGTCATGCCTGGTTCCTTCAGCCTTCGATGCGGGAAAAATCCGCGACGCGGTCCATCGTGGTCCGGACCTGATTCAGTAGGCGTAAGCGATTGCGGCGCAGGGCGGGCTCCGGCGCGTTGACCGTCACATCGGCGAAGAACGTGTCGAGCTTGTCCCGCAATTTCGCCATTTCCGTCATCGCGCCGGCATAGTCCTCGTCCAGGACCAGCTTCGCGATCGCGTCGCTGGCCCCGAGCGCTAAATGTAGCGCCAGTTCCGCCGGTTCCGCCAGTAATTCGGGGTCGGGGGCCTGGCTGTGAGGACCGTCCTTCTTTTCCTCGATGCGCAGGATGTTGGCGGCGCGGCGGTAGGCTGCGAGCAGGTTGGCGCCGTCGTCCTGGCTCAGGAACCCGGTGATGGCGGCGGCGCGCGCCAGCAGGCGGGTGATGTCGTCGTCTGACCCAGCCGCGAACACGGCGGTCAACACGTCGTGGCGGGCGCCCTCGGCGCGCAGCTGGACCCGCAGGCGTTCGGCAAGAAAATCGAGGACGTCGGCGGCGATTTGCTTGATCTCGCGCCCGGAGTCGCCGTCTCGTCCGCCTGGTGCTTCCCGCGGTGCGGTGCCAGGCGGGGTAACGAACACTCTTCCTGACAGGGAACGCTGGCTCCCGCCCTGCGCGGTTTGGCTGTAGGCTTCGGCGGCGCTCCCTTGGGCAACGGCGATTTCCAGCAACGGCAACAGCGCGATCCGGAGGCTATTTTCCCGGATGATCCGAATGACCCCTAACGCCGCGCGGCGCAAGGCATAGGGATCGCCCGCGCCGGTCGGGCGTTCACCCACGGCGAAGAAACAGGCCAATTGATCCAGCTTGTCGGCCAGCGCCACGGCGATCGCCACCGGCGCCGTCGGCACAGGATCGGCCGGCCCGCGCGGCGCGTAGTGATCGCGAATGGCGTCAGCGACATACGCGTCCTCGTGGTCATGCAACGCGTAATACCGCCCCATGACCCCCTGCAATTCGGGGAACTCGCCCACCATGCCGGACACCAGATCGGCCTTGGCGAGCTCCGCCGCGCGATCCGCGAGGGCCTCCCCCGTCCCGGTCTCACGCGCGATCGTCGAGGCGAGATGGCGCAACCGCAGCACCCGCGCGCCCTGAGTGCCGATTTTGGCGTGGAAGGTGATGCGATCCAATTTGGGGACGAGACTTTCCAGCCGCGCCTTGCGGTCCAGATCCCAGAAATGGCGGGCATCGGCGAAGCGCGCCCGCAACACCCGCTCATTGCCCGCGATGATCGCCGCACCACCGTCCTCGGCCTCGATATTGGCGACGAACAGAAACCAGGGAGCCGGCGACCCATCGGCGTGGCGCGCGGCGAAATAGCGCTGGTTGACGCGCATCGAGACCTGCATGACCTCGGGCGGCAGATCCATGTGCGCATCGGCGATGCGGCCGATCAAAGGGACCGGCCATTCCACCAGGCCCGCGACCTCGGTCACCAGGCCGGGATCGTCGACCACCAGCAAATTTTTCCCCGCCGCCAGGGCGCCGATGCCGATGGCGATGGCCTGCTCGCGCTCGGTGGCGTCGACCATCACCTTGCGGTCCCACAGTTGCTTCACCCAATGGGTGGAGCCCGAGACCGGGAACGCGCCGGGCGCGTGGAAGCGATGTCCCTCGGTCAGGTCGCCGGCCACCAGGCCGTGGCCATTGTCAGCGCCATCCCGCAGGGCGAAGCGGAGCATCGCGCCATCCAGCAGACACAGGATCCGGCGCAACGGACGGATCCAGACGAAGGAGCTGGTGCCACCCCAGCGCATCGATTTCGGCCAGGGCATGCGGCGTAGCACGCCCGGCAGAGCGGCCGCGATCAAGGTATCCGCGCCGACGGCGGCGGACGATTTTTCAATGACCCAATAATCGCCGTCCTGCTTCGCCTGGTCGCGCTCGACACCGTGTTTGCGCAGGAAGCCCAACAAAGCCTGCTCCGGCGCGCTGGTCCGGGGGCCGCGCTCGGTCGTCGCGGTCGCGGCCAGACGGTCCTTCACATGGGCTGAAAACGCGATCCGGCGCGGTCCATGCCAGGTCCGGATGTTGGAGGGGGCAAGGCCCGCCAAAGCCTCGGTGATCAGGCGCGACAGGTCCTCGGCGGCGCGGAATTGCATCCGGGCCGGGATTTCCTCGCTGAACAGTTCAAGAAACAACGCGGGCATGGTCAAACGTCTCCGGCAACCCAGGCTTCGCAGCACGACTTCGCCAGTGTCCGGACGCGGCCGATATAGCTCGCGCGTTCCGTGACGCTGATCACGCCGCGCGCGTCCAGCAGATTGAACAGATGGCTGGCCTTGATGCACTGGTCGTAAGCGGGCAGCGCCAGAGCGTGTTTCAGCAGCGACGCGCATTCGGCCTCAGCGTCGGCGAAATGCCGCGTCAGCATGGCGGGATCGGCATATTCAAAATTATACGCGCTGTATTCCTTCTCGGCCCGCAGGAAGACGTCGCCATAGGTCACGCCGCGGCCGTTGAAATCGAGGTCGAACACGTTCTCCTTGTCCTGGACATACATGGTCAGGCGTTCCAGGCCAT
Source organism: Acetobacteraceae bacterium (assembly GCA_043785025.1). GTDB lineage: Bacteria > Pseudomonadota > Alphaproteobacteria > Acetobacterales > Acetobacteraceae > Rhodopila. The sequence goes on along the minus strand of JAYVXQ010000290.1, from coordinate 9,836 downwards.
AGGTCATCTCAAAGCTTGGCAGGGCAACGGGAATGCCGCCGACCTGCTGAAAATACGTGAACTGGCCGACTTCCATGCCGTCGCACCAGACCTCCCACCCCAAACCCCAGGCGCCGAGGGTGGGTGATTCCCAATCGTCCTCGACGAAGCGGAAATCGTGCAACAGCGGGTCGAGGCCGATTTCGCGATAGCTGGCGAGCAACAGCGCCTGCGCGTCCTCGGGGCTCGGTTTCATGATCACCTGATACTGGTAATAATGCTGCATCCGGTTCGGATTTTCGCCATAGCGCCCGTCGGTCGGGCGGCGCGAGGGTTGGACATAGGCGGCAGACCAGGGCTTCGGGCCAAGCGCGCGCAAGGTCGTGGCGGGGTGGAACGTGCCCGCGCCCATTTCCAGGTCGTAAGGCTGCAGGATGACGCAGCCCTGCCGCGCCCAGAACCGGTGCAGCGTGAGGATCAGGTCCTGGAAGGCCAAAGGGCGGCCAGTGGGAGGGCCAGTGGGGCGATCGGTCATGGAGGTTTTTCGCAGATTTAATGCGATGCGGCATAGAGCATGCGGCGGGTTTTGGGCAAGGAGGCGCGATCCCGGCCGGACCATGGAATTTTCCGGCCGCGCGTGGCAGAACCTAGCCGGCAAGAAGCGCGGGGACTGGTCTGATGACGAAGGCACCGATCGCGAAACAACTGACCCCACCGATGATCAAGGCGCGGAAAAGCGGGCCGCCGATCGTCTGCCTGACCAGCTATACCGCGTCGATGACCGGATTGATCGATTCGCATGTCGATCTCATCCTGGTCGGCGATTCACTGGGCATGACGATCTACGGTCTGGACAGCACCGTCGGCGTGACCCTGGACATGATGGTCGCGCATGGCCGCGCGGTCGCCAAAACCGCGCGTCACGCCTGCGTCGTCGTTGATCTGCCGTTCGGAACGTACGAACAATCGCCGGCTCAGGCGATGGGCACCGCGGCGCGGGTGCTGGCGGAAACCGGCTGCGCCGCGGTCAAGCTGGAGGGTGGGGTCGCGATGGCGGAGACCATTCGTTTCCTCACGCAACGCGGCGTGCCGGTGATGGCGCATATCGGCCTGACCCCGCAATCGGTGAACGCCCTTGGCGGCTACGGCGTGCGCGGACGCGAGACTGATGAGGCCGTGGCGATCATGGCGGATGCCGTCGCGGTGGCCGAGGCGGGCGCGTTCAGCGTCGTGATCGAAAAGACCGCCGAGCCGTTGTCGCGGGCGATCACCGCGCGGATCGCGATCCCCTCGATCGGCATCGGCGCCTCGGTCGCGTGCGATGGGCAGATTCTGGTGATCGACGATGTCGTGGGGATGTTCACCGCGTTCCGCCCGCGCTTCGTGAAACGTTACGCGGAGGTCGCAAGCGTGATCGAGGCGGCGGCGCGCGATTTCGCCGCCGATGTGCGCGGGCACCGGTTTCCGGGACCGGAGCACGTGTTCGACGCGCCGCTTGCCCCGGAACGGCCGCTGGCTGACAGTACGGTGGATGTTCCCGCCCGCGGGTCCCCAACCTCGCGCGCGAAACCACAGGGGGCCTGATCCATGAGCCATCGTCCGACCATTCACGGCACACGTCACGCGGTGTCCGCTGGCCATTACCTCGCGGCGGCGGCGGGGTTTTCGATCCTGGAGGCGGGCGGCAACGCCATCGACGCGGGTTGCGCCGCGGGCATCGCGCTGGCGGTTCTGCAACCCGATCTGGTCAATGTCGCGGGCGTCGCGCCGATCATGATCCGGCTCGCCGACGGCACCGTCGAGAGTATCGCCGGTTTGGGCTGGTGGCCGAAAACCCTGCCCGCCGACCTGTTCATGCGCGAGCATAACGGGGTCATTCCGGACGGGGTATTGCGCACCGTGGTGCCCGCCGCGCCGGATGCATGGATCACCGCGTTGCGCCGTCATGGCACGATGCGGTTCGCGGATGTCGCGGCCTCGGCGATTCGTTTCGCCGCCGAGGGTTTTTCCGTCTATCCTTTGCTGACGGTCTCGATCGCCTCGCACGAGCATGAATACCGGCGATGGGCGTCCAATACGGCGGTGTTTTTGCCGAACGGACGCGTGCCCCAACCCGGCGAGAAATTCGTCCAGTCCGATCTCGCGAAAACGTTGCAATACATGGTCGATCAGGATCGCGCCGCCGGACCGGATCGGATGCGGGGACTGCAGGCCGCGCATGACGCGTTTTACAAGGGCGACATCGCCCGCGCGATCGTCGCGTTTCAGGAACAAGAGGGCGGGTATCTCACCATGGCCGACCTCGCCGGGTATCATTCCGCGATCGAACCGGTGGTGCGGCGGCGCTGGCGCGGCCATGAATTGCTGACCTGCGGCGCCTGGTGTCAGGGCCCCGCTTTGCAGCAGGCGCTCGCGCTGGTGGAGCGGGTGGGGATCGATGGGCTGGCGCATAACTCCGCCGATTATCTGCATCGGATCGTGGAGTGTCTGAATCTGGCCATGGCGGATCGGGAATATCATTTTGGCGATCCGAAATTCGTCGATGTGCCGGTCGATCATTTGCTGGATCCGGCGACGATTGCGCGCCGCGCGGCTTGCATGCGCGACGACCGTGCGTTCGGCGCGATGCCGGCGCCGCTGGATTTGCCCAACCGGGTCTTCGCCGCCAGCGACCGGGAATTGCCTCGCGTGGAGGCGGACACCTCCTATTGCTGTGCCGTCGATCGTTGGGGCAACACGTTCAGTGCGACGCCCTCGGACGGGTCGGGCAACGTGCCGGTGGTGCCGGGTCTGGGGATCACGCCCTCGGGCCGCGGATCGCAGAGCCGTCCGGATCCGAACCATCCGGCGGGGGTGGCACCGGGCAAGCGGCCGCGGTTGACGCCCAATCCGGCGATCCTGGTCACGAAAGACGGCGGCGTGATGCCGTTCGGCACGCCAGGGGGCGATGTGCAAACCCAGGCAATGCTGCAGGTCATGCTGAATATCATGCATTTCGGCATGGATCCGCAATCCGCGATCGAGGCGCCGCGGGTCGCGTCGTACTCGTTCCCGTCGTCCTTCGCCCCGTTCGAATATTTTCCGGGACGGCTGGCGGTCGAGGGGCGGATCGACCGGGCGACGCGCGATGAACTGGCCTCACGCGGGCATGAGATCCGGGACTGGCCGGATTGGACCTGGCTCGCGGGGTCGGTTGAGGTGATTTTGACCGATCCGAAGACCGGCATGATGGGGGCGGGGGCGGATCCAAGGCGTCCGGCTTACGCGATCGCGATTTAGGGCGTTATCGCTTCCGCTTAATATCGGCGAGGCGTGCCGGTCGATCTCGAGACGAAATGTATCACAGTGTGACTGATACCAACAGCCCTTAGAGCGCGATCGTCGGAAGTTGAACCAACTTCGGACGTGAATCGCCCTCTGAAACTTAACAAACCCGGACCTTGATCACGTCAACCTGACGCTATCAAGGTCCGGTAATGACCCATCTTCGATGGGCCAACAGCCGCTGGTATCCTTTTTGGCTTTGCGCGCCGCCGCCCTCCAACCCAGCGCGCCATACCAACGTCCCGAAATGATGGAAGAGTCATCCCCTCGGGCCGTTGGTATCACTCGATCGGAGCCTTTCACGGTCTGGCGTTTCATCGGATCGGGCGAATGGCGGAAAACGAATGCGGAATCGCGCGGGAAATGACCGAGGGCGGTTTCCGTGAACCCGTCCGCGCGAATAGCGTCCAGAGCGGAGTTGTATCGCGCCGCGATTACGCGAGCCGCGGCGCGCGCCCGTTCACCTTTCCACGGCCTGCCCCGCGCGGGATACATGCGATTTTTGAATAAAGCTTGACATTATCACTGAACGTATGACACGAAACTCATGTGTTATGATGTTGTGATCAATTCGGGAGGATTCGTCGATGCGTGCTCGTGTTCCGTTGCGGTTACTCGTCCTTGGGTTTGTGACGGTAGTTTTGGCGATATTGGTGACGTCGACCGCGGCCTTCGCGACCGATGGCCGAACCGCCGTGGGCATGTGTATCGACAGCACCGCCAGCGGCGCGCGCTGTGGTTGGTCGGTCAATGACAAAGGTGAAATTGACATTTGTAACAAGTCGGGGTGCGTTTATTGCGCGTCGGCGGAATCGCAGTGCGTGATCGCCGCGGTCTCCAGGCCTCGTCCGAAATTTGGTTTGCCAGCGGGGACGACGTTGACCACGAAAATGGGTACCTTCACGGTGACGCCGCGCGAGTTCAGTGGATCGTTACTGAAAGCGCCCGCGACTCAGAACAAGCAATAATCGCCCGCCCCAAGGGGATGCCGGTTGGCGTCTCGTGCGTGACTGACGCCAACCGGGTTCTTTCGTTCGCATGGGCTTGACCAGAAGCCCGATCACCGCTCTGTGCACCCTGATAGTCGCATCGGGGGCCGACATCCTCATGGCCGCCGGTAAGACGCATATCGCGGAGGGCACAGGGTATGGCGCGTGCGTTAAAGGTCGCGATCCAGATGGATCCGATGGACACCGTCAACATCGAAGGCGATTCCAGTTTCGCGCTGATGCTGGAAGCGCAGGCCCGCGGCCACGCGATGTGGCATTACGAGGTGCGCCACATGGCGCTGCGCGAGGGGATGAAAACCCCGCACGGCAAACGCGAGGAACGGCTGTTCGCCCGTGCCCGTCCCGTGACTGTCGAGCGGACGCGCGGAGCACATTACACGTTCGGGAATGAAATCGCGCTCGATCTCGGGTCGTTGGATGTCATTCTGATGCGGCAAGATCCGCCGTTCGACATGGCCTATATCACCGCGACACATTTGTTGGAGCATATTCAGCCGGGCACACTGGTGGTCAACGATCCGGCCGCGGTACGTAACGCGCCGGAAAAATTGCTGGTCACGCATTTTCCGGACCTGATGCCGCCGACGTTAATCACCTGGGATCTGGAGGCGATCCGCGCCTTCCGCGCCGAATTCAAGGACATCATCGTCAAGCCGTTATTCGGCAATGGCGGCGCCGGCGTTTTCCGCATCAAGCCCGACGATGAAAACCTCGCGTCATTGCTGGAGATGCACTTCGCCCGCTCCCGCGAGCCGTTGATGATCCAACGCTACGAAGCCGCCGTGCGTCAGGGCGACAAGCGGATTATCCTGGTGGACGGCGAGGCGATGGGCGCGGTCAATCGCGTGCCCGCGGCGGGCGAGGCGCGGTCGAACATGCATGTCGGCGGCCGCCCAGAAAAATCGCCGCTGACCGCGCGGGACCGGGAAATTTGCGCCGCGATCGGTCCGACATTGAAACAACAGGGTTTGATTTTCACCGGGATCGATGTGATCGGCGATTATTTGACCGAGATCAACGTGACCTCGCCGACCGGGTTGCAGGAAATCGCGCGTTTCGACGGGGTGCATCTGGAAAAAGCGATCTGGGATCGGATCGAAGCGAAGGTGACGACGTAGGCCGTCTCACGCCTCTGGAAACGCCGCTTCCAACTCGGAGCATAACGCCGTCAGCAGTTGATCCAGCGTGACCGGGCACACCGATGGCGATGCGCGCGCCGCCTCGCCCCCAAGGCGCAACGGCGCGATCTGGTTCCGCGCCTGTGCATAAAGCGCGGTGAGATCGATACGCTGGCGCATGGACGGGGTGAAACGATCGCCGAGATTAGCCTGAAACGCGATCACCTCGGCGCGCCAGTGCTGGCCCGCGTTCAGCTTCGGCCAGCCTTGCAACTTCAACAAATGAACCAGGATTTGCCGGATATACGACCGCGTCGCGTTCAGCTCCGACAACCCCTTGTCTTCGATTTCCTCAATGACATGGGACCAGTCAATACCGTTCACACGCTCCCCACTGGCGAGACGACGGAGCAGCGCGGCTTGCTGCTCCGACCAGGCCAACCCGTCGCGGTCATGTAGATCCTGGTCCATCTGACGCTTATATCTGGCCTTTGCCAGTGGCACCAGGGAAACGCCGTAATCTTACCGCGGCCATTCGCGCACCGCGAGGAAACCGCCATCGATCGGCAGCATCACCCCGGTCACCCACCGCGATTCGTCGCTGGCCAGAAACACCGCCGCCCATCCGACATCCCAACCCGTGCCCTCGGTTTTCAGCGGCACCGACAGCCGTCGGCGCTCGCGCCCTTCCGGCCCCAGATGGGCCACCATCGGCGTCGCCACCGTGCCGACGATCAGGCAATTGGCGCGAATGCCTTCCGCCGCGTAATCCGCCGCCAGCGACAGGGTCATTCCCTGCAACCCGGCCTTGGTCGTGACATAGGCGATGGCTCCGGTCGAGCCCTGCAACCCCACCGCGCCCGCGGTCGAGGACACGTTGATGATTGATCCGCCGCCGCTTGCCCGCATCCGGGGAATGCAGGCCCGGCACGACAGCAGCGCCGAGGTCAAATTGGTCTGAAACACCTTGTCCCAATAGCCGAGGTCCACGGTCTCGGCATTGCCGGTGCCGCCGATCCCGACATTATTGTGCAAAATGTCCAGACGGCCGTAATGCGCGACGGCGAAGGCGGCCATGGCTTCCGCGGCCTCGGGCTTTGTTACGTTGGCGGCGAAGACGGTGGCTTCATTGCCCTCGGCGCGAATGTGTTCCTCCAATGCCTTCCCGCGATCGGCGTCACGATTGACCAGGACGACTTTCGCGCCTTCCCGCGCGAACAGGATCGCGGCGGCGGCGCCGTTGCCGACACCCTCCCCGCGCGAGGCGGCGCCGGTGACGATCGCGACTTTTCCACTCAGACGGCCCATGATTCAGCCTCCCGTTGCCTTTGGCAATTTCTTTTCGACGATCGCGGCATAAAGCGCGGCGCCATAGGGGATCGCCGCGTCGTTGAAGTCGTAATGATGATTGTGCACACCCGCGCTGTCGCCGTTGCCGATGCCGATATGTGCGCCGGGCACGCGTTCCATCATGTAGGCGAAATCCTCGGAGCCCATCACCGGCGGCGCGTTGCGTTCGAGACCGGCTTCCCCCACCAGGCCGGCGGCGGCGTCGCCCAGGGCGATCGTTTCGGCCTCGTTGTTGATCACCGGAGAGGCGATGGGACGGAATATCACCGCGGCCGTCGCGCCGAATCCCGCGGCGATGGTGGTGGAGAGGCGGCGCATATTCGTCTCGATCAACGCCATCACATCGGCGTTCATCGCGCGCACCGTCCCGCCCATGGTCGCGGTTTCCGGGACGACGTTATACGCCTCCCCGGCGCGGACCCGGGTGATGCTGAGCACGGCGGTGTCGCGCGCGGCGACGTTGCGGGAGACGATGGATTGCAGGGCGGAGCCCAGATGGAACACGACCATGGCGGGGTCGATGCCTTCCTCGGGTCGGGCGCCATGGGCGCCTTTGCCGGTGATGGCGATGTCGAAGAAGGCGGCGCCAGCGTAACGGGCGCCAAAGCCGATGCGGAATTTCCCGACCTCCAGCCCCGGACGGTTGTGCATGCCGTAGACGGAGTCGCAGGGAAAACGGTCGAACAGCCCATCATTCAGCATGGCCAGCGCGCCACCCGCGCCTTCCTCGCCTGGCTGGAAAATGAAGTTGACGGTGCCATTGAAGTTCCGTGTTTCCGCCAGCAACTTCGCGGCGCCCAGAAGCATCGTCGTGTGCCCGTCATGGCCGCAGGCGTGCATCAGGCCGGGGGTCTGGCTGGCGTGCCCGAGGCCGGTTTCCTCCAGGATCGGCAGCGCGTCCATGTCGGCCCGCAATCCCACCGCGGACTGGCCGTTGCCGTTGCGCAGCACGCCGACGACACCGGTGACGCCGATGCCGCGATGCACCTCGATACCCCATTCTTCCAGCTTGCGGGCGACCAGGTCGGCGGTGCGGTGTTCTTGCATGCCCAGTTCGGGATGAGCGTGGATGTCACGGCGGATGGCGGTCAGTTCCTTGGCATGGGCTTCAGCTTTTGTCAGGGTCGCATTGGGCATGATCGGCGCGCATCCTCATCCGTGATCGCATGGATGTTCGGCCCTCCGGGATCGACCCGCAAGGGAAACCCAAGGTTGAACCACCGGTCAGGCGGTGAAGGTGAAGCGGCTTCCGGTGGTGCAGGCGATCAGCTTTCCCGGCATCTCGCGCTTCGCGAGATCGATGAAGTTGCCGCCGGAGCAATGCATTGGAATCAGATGGTCGATATCGAATTTTTTCAGCTCGCTCATGATCTGCTCCAGATACGGCAATTGCGCCGGGGCCAGATGGAAACCGCCGCACAAAGCATGAATTTTCTCCACCCCGGTGACCGCCTGGGCGCGTTTCAACGTGTTGATGATCCCGCCATGGCCGCAGGACGTGATCACAATCAGTCCGCGATCGCCGAGTTGGAAACAAGTCGCGTGCTCATGCAAATGCTGATCGGCGACCGGCGTGCCGGCCAGTTCCTCGGCGGTGAAATGCGGATCGGCATAGGCCGAGGTCGCGCAGCCCGCGCCATCCTTCTCGCCAAACACCACGAACGTGTTCGCCAGCACCTTCTCCACGCTGATCCTGGGCACTTTGCCGGTGGTGAAGGCGTGGCCCTCGATGACGATCGGCAGTTCGGACAAAACCGGCTGCACCCGCATCGCTTTCAGATCGCGGCGGTCGAGCATCCCATAGCGTTGGAACGAGCCGTCCTCCTGTTTTTGCATGCGTTGGCAGAACGCGTCCTCCCCGCCCAGATACAGTTTCAGATCGGCCTTCATGTCGTTCCTGTGGGTCTTCAGGAACCCCATCATGCCACCGAGGTGATCCAGATGACCGTGGCTGAGGATCAGCGCGTCGAGCCCTGCGATATCCGGTTTCAACAACCCGAGGTTGCTGTTCAACGCATCGCCGGTGAAGCCGAAATCCAGCAGAAACCGCTTGGTTTCGGCCTTGCGGACGGAGGTGAGGTGCAGCGACAAACCCCATTCGCTTTGCAGCGTTTTGCCGTTGAACGCGGCGGGGGAGCGCACACGCTCCACCCCGATATCCGCTATCTTGGCGCCCGAGATGAAAATATCATGCGCCCCGTCCAGCAGCACCTGCATCGTCAGCTTGTCGATCACCGGCGCGGTGATGCGGATCTCGGCTGCACGGGCTGGATCGGCGACGCCGTAACACGCGAGGAAAGATCCACTGGCGGCCGCCGCGTGCAAAAAGCCCCGGCGATTGACGGTCTCTGGCATCGATGCAGTCTCCTTTGGATCGCCCATCAAGTCTCGCCGCTTATTTCCCACGCCGCAAGGCACTCGTGACTCCGGGGCCCGGCTTCGCTAGGTGTTGGGGTCTGATGACCCTTTGGAACCCGACTGATCCCCATGGCCAGTAGCAACGATATCCGCGCCACGTTTCTCGACTATTTCGCCCGTAACGGCCACCAGCCGGTCGAGAGCTCGTCCTTGGTGCCGCGCAACGATCCCACGTTGATGTTCGCCAATTCCGGCATGGTGCAATTCAAGAACGTGTTCACCGGTCAGGAACGGCGGCCGTACACGCGCGCGACCTCGGCGCAGAAATGCGTGCGCGCGGGCGGCAAGCACAACGACCTCGACAATGTCGGCTATACCGCCCGCCACCACACCTTCTTCGAGATGCTGGGGACCTTCTCGTTTGGCGACTACTTCAAGGCCGAGGCCATCGAACTGGCCTGGACCCTGATCACGCGGGATTTCGGCATCGATCCTTCGCGCCTGACGGTCACCCACCACTCCAGCGACGAGGACGCCGCCGTTCTCTGGCGCAAGATTGCCGGCCTGCCCGACAGTCGGATCATCCGCATCGATTCCAGCGACAACTTCTGGTCGATGGGCGACACCGGCCCCTGCGGGCCCTGTTCGGAAATCTTCTACGACCATGGCCCGCACGTGGCCGGCGGGCCGCCGGGAA